>JAUVQV010000230.1 GCA_030597995.1 Candidatus Rokuibacteriota bacterium | reverse complement strand
CGACCGCGAGATTCAATGGTTTGGAGCCGGCCAGGTCCCGAAGCAGACCGCCTCTCGGCTGCTCCACCAGTGCGGAGGCGCTCAGCTCCATCGACGACAGGGATTTCCCCGTAAGTGTCAGCCTCAGTTTCCGAACGGTAAGATCACCCACCTCCGGAATGCCGACCACCTCCATTCGACCGGTGGAAAGGGTTGCCTCCACTTGGGTCCGATCCGGATCGAGAAGCGAAGGATCAAAACCTCCGAAGGGAGCACTGAAGCGCATGATGTCGAGCTTCATCGGGACATCGGCCGCGAGTTTCAGCCCGCTCAGAAGGTCCGAAGCCGAGGCCAGCTTCTCAGCGAAGCCCCGGGTTGCGGTAAATTGTACCTTTGCGGTTTCGGTTAGCCGAATCACCCCTCCGGCAATCAAAGTACGCACATTAGCCGTAAGGTTGGGTGAGGCGGCGGTGAGAGTCAGGTTGAGGTCGCCGGCAGCCGCGGCAGTGACGGCGTGCAGATCGAGGCGCTTCCCGAGACCTGCGCTGAGCAGGCCCTGGAATCCCAGGGAGTGATCGAGCCCGTCGACAGGCAGATTGCTGGCGGTGACGGCAAGGCGGATCCGCGCCCCGGCCGGGGCGAAGGTCCCGTCGGGAGAGAGCAGGTTTTCCACCGTTCCGTCCGCCTTGAACTCACCGGTGAGTTTCCCCTGCTGTGAGCGCGCGCTCAGCTGGAGCGTGGCCGAGTCGTCAGACGAAGGCAGATCTACGGCGATATTCACCCGGCTGAACTCAACGGGCTCGATATCCGGGGCTGAGACATTCACAGTGGCGTTCATGATGCGGAGAGAGCCGGACATTAGCACGGCCGGTGCCGCGGCGGCCTGCTTTTTCTTGGAGGGTTGTACCGGAGCGGAAGCGCGCTGAAGGTTGGTCAGTCCGGTCTGGTCGGCGACGATCTTTATCCTCAAGCCCTGCAGTACGGTTGTCCCGATATCGCGATTGCCCATCACCAGTTGCCACAATGAGCGATCGGTAACGGCTTCTTGAAGCTGCAGAACCGCCTCCCGATCGGGGTCTTTCAAGGTCAGTCCGCGGACCGATTGCCCGCCGAGCCAGCTCAGGGAGAGCGATTCGATCTCGACCGAACCGGCGATGGTTCCGCTCACGAATCCTTCTACGAGACCGCGACCGGTCCCGGTGGAGAGAATCGTGGGAGCCAGCGCCGCCAAGCCGGCCGTTACCAGAATAATGGCCGCCAGCAAAAAGATGCTGAAACGTGTCATGTTTTTTCGCCGGGGGAAGGACTCATATCAGGACCAGCATTGCCGAGTCGATCAAACTCGTCAAGTGTCTCTTGACCTACAATGTATTTCCCTTGACTTTCCGGGTCCGGAGGCCTATCTTTGCTGGAACGGCGACGCCGTGTAATTCGTCGCCGTCCGTGGCTGCCGGGTATCTTCGGTGATGAAACCGCCGGGTACCCGGGACACCGTGACATACTGGTAGACCCGAAGTCGCCAGCGGACTGATCCTTCCCGCCCGCCTTTTCGAGTTTTCCTGGTGTTCCACAGGAGTCGAAGCGCACAAGGTCTAGAGGGAAAGGAGGTACGCAGCAATGGCACAAGGTACAGTGAAATGGTTTAACGATCAGAAGGGCTTTGGGTTCATCTCCCAGGAGAGCGGCCCCGACGTCTTTGTCCACTTCAGCGCCATCGAGGACTCAGGCTTCAAGAGTCTCAACGAGGGGCAGGCAGTGGAGTTCGAAGTATCCGAGGGTCCCAAGGGGCCCCAGGCTTCCAAGGTACGCCCGCAGTAAAACTGCGGATAGCCTCATCGAAGAGGCGGGCTCTCCTCTGAGGGTCCGCCTTTTCTTTTGGAAACCGCTGTCAACGATATCAAAGAAGATGCCGGAAGGTTAGTGAAAGAGCTCGTCCCTCCGGAGACTGGAACATTCCACCGCAACTGTTGTCATTCAAAGCGTATACTATAGTCAGCATCGCTTTAGCATGAGGTAACAACAGGCGGGAGGATATCGAACATGGCGAAAACGTCTCTCCTCGGTCTTTACCACGCCGCCCGCTACGAGGCGGCCATCAGTGAGTTCTTCCGCGCCGAAGCGGAGGCCTCCCTCACGGCGCCGTCACGCCTCTGGACGGCCAGGGCCTACCTCGCTCTCGATGAATTCGCCAGTGCGTGTCTAGAGCTTCAAAAGCTCGAACGCACCGATCTCTCCGACAGGCTCAGGAGGGAAGTGGACGGCAGTCTCGACATCTGCCGCGGGAAAATGAATGATGAGGAAGCCGCCCTCGTTCGCGGCCTGCTCTCAGGAAAATAAACCCGAGTTGGATCCGTTTTTTTTCTTCCCGGCCGCAACTGGATTTTTCTCACCAAAACCGGTCCAACAACTTAATTTCGATGTGCCTCATCCCTTCCAGAAACTCTCTTCAGGTGCTTCCGGGGAGAAGGGTGAAGGATGAGGGGCCTTTGCCCGAGCTGGAAAGATATAGTTAAGTGCCGGGGTTTCATTATTCATTCCGATCCCTCAGCCGGCAAAATCTGTGCCGGGCGGATATTGACATAATGTAGTATATATATTACAATTATTGCATGATTGCTTTCGGTGAAAACATCCTCCTGTGGCGATGGCAGAAGTCGCTTTCCCAAGAGCAGCTGTCGGCTCTGTCCGGCATTCCCCGGCCCAATCTGTCCGATATCGAGAGGGGAAAACGGGATGTCACCCTTTCCACCGTTCGGTCATTGGCGAGTGCCCTCGGGGTGTCGCCGGCAACACTCGTCGGTGGTGAGCCGCCGAAGCCCGGCAAAGCGGAAGGGGGTTTTT
>JAUVQV010000117.1 GCA_030597995.1 Candidatus Rokuibacteriota bacterium | reverse complement strand
CCACCATCTACGGATTGCTTCCGATGGCGACGGGAGTCAACCTGGATTTTAAGAACCTGGTCCTGGAAGTCGGGAGCGAGAGCAGTCAGTGGTGGAGCTCCCTGGCGGTAGCGGTCATTTTCGGGCTGGCCTTTGCGACCGTCCTGACGCTCGTGGTGGTGCCGACTCTCTACCAGGCGCTCTATGGGTGGCGTGAAAAAACGGCCGCGGAGCCCCTCTTGACGGAAACCGATGACAGTTAACCGGCCACCTCTCCTTTTCTGCACGGCCGCCCTACTGGCCGCCGTCTGGGCGTCGGGAGCGTCTTTTGCCGCCCCGGACGCCGCCGGCCCCGGTCTGACCGCGGTCAGTGAATCCGGGCCTTCCCCGAAGCCGCCGCCGGCGCGCCGCCTGGAGGAGGTGATTCGCTTTACCGTCGAGACTCACGACGCCCTCCGGGTGGCGTCCGAAGAGTTGCTTCAGGCCGACATCCGCAGAAAGCGTTTTCTCTACAGCGTAACGCCCGACTTCAGTTTCCAGGCCGGGTACCGCCGCGTGGGGGGTGCGGGCGTGGGGGGAGAGTTCACCTCGGAGGGTGGTGGCGGCGACGGAGGCTTCAGCCTCCTGGAAGGGGGGTACTACGGGTACCTCCTCACACTTACCCAGCCTCTCTACACCGGTGGGAGGGCCACCGCCGCCTACCACGGGGCCGAGGAGCAACAGCGGTCGATTCAGCTGGGAGAGCAGCTGCTCCGCCGTGAGCTCACGGTATCCGCGGCCCGGTCCTTTTACGATGTTCTGACGGCCGCCGAGACAGTCCGGATCGGAGAACAGGCGGTGCTGCGGGCCCGGCGCCATCTGGAGCGGGCCGAGAAACGCCTGGCACTGGGGGAGGCTGTGGCTACCGACCGCCTCAGAGCGGAGGTCAACCTGGCGCGAGTGCAGAGCGACCTGATCAGTTTTCGCAGCGACCTGGCAAGCGCCCGGGATCGGGTACAGCGCCTCTGCAGCTGTGCCCTGATCGACTTCCCCTCCCTTCCGGGGCCCCTGCCGGAGATCGTGGGGCCGGTGGAAGCACTGGTGGCGGAGGCCCTGGTTTCCCGTAAAGAGAGCGAACAGGATCGCTTCAGCGTCCGGATTGCGGAGGAAGAGGTGCGCGGGAAGAAGGGGAAATTCCTGCCCTCCCTCTTCCTCTCCGGCAATTACTACAGCGTCGGGGAGCGGATAGACGACCAGACGCGAACCTGGCAGGCCGGGATTTTCCTCGAGATCCCGATCTATGAAAGGGCTTCCCGTTTCTTCGGACTGCGTGAGGCGCGTTCCGCCCTGAGGCAGGCCCGGTTGAGGCGCGAGGGGAGAGGGAAAGACATCGCCCTCGAGGTTCGGAGCCTGTTCCACACGCTCCAGGCGGCCCGGGGACGTATCACCAGTTTAAAAAAGCAGGTGGAGTTCGCCGAGGAAAACCTCCGCCTGGCGGAGAGGCGGTTCGAAGTGGGCCTGGCCGACAGTCTCGAGGTGGTGGATGCCCAGACGGAGCTGGTCCGGGCCCGACTGGAGCTGGCATCCGAAACCTATGCCTACGAGGTTGCCAAACTCCGATTGTCGCAGGCTACCGGGCGTGACCTCTGACCGGCCGGCCCCGGTTTATTCATGATACAACTCAGACCTGGTAGCTATTAAAGAATAAAGAAGAACTCTGATTGCATGAAAAACAGACTTTATTTTGCAGGACAATATGGAGCTGACCCATAATCTTTCGGTCGCGATGACAACAATTGTTGACATCACACTTTTCCGCATTGAGGATTTCCTCGGTTGACAGTTCTCCGGATTGGTATAAAATTTGTAGACATACGGTTGCTGTCATAATGACCAGCCATTCGTGAGGAGGTAGAGGCCCATGGAGGTGTGGCACAAGACAAAGGAGCTCATTACCAGCCTGGCCGATGTGACAGAAGCCGGATCAAAGATCGCCCGATACAAGATCGAGGTCGCAAACCTGGAACGGAAAATGGGCCTGGCGATGAGGAAAATCGGGGAAAGGACGTTTTTGCTCTTAGCGGATGGCAAAACAGATGTCATTTCCGATCCGGCGGTCCGTTCTGCCCTGGATGAAGTCAAGAAGTTGCAGTCACGAATGAAGACTATTCACGGCGAGGTGGAAAAGGCCAAGGGTAAGGCCTTCTCCGAGTGGGACCGGGCTTCCAAAGTAGTCAAAGATGAAGCCGGACGGGCTTCCAAGGCGGTCAAGCGGGAGGCCGATCGTGCCGCAACACTGATCAAGGACGAAACCACCCGGGCCACTTCAGCCTTAAAGAAGGTCGGCGCCCGGAAGAAAAAGCCCCCCGCAAAGAAGGCGCCGGCCCCCAAGAGGGCACTCCCCAAGAAGAAGGCTCCGGCGCGCAAAAAGGCTCCCTCCTCGAAAAGCTGATTTTTCTTCTCCGGGATGGCTTGGGATCCCTCGACTGCTCCCCGGATGACAGTGAGTAGTTGAGTACCTCAGACCTTGAAACGCACTACTCCTTCCCGGTAGAGGTCGGCCCCGTAGATGTCGTTTACGACGATTGCCGGGAAGTTTTCGACCTCAAGGCGGCGGATGGCCTCCGGCCCGAGATCCTGATACGCAACCACCGAGGCTTTTTTGATCCTCCTCGCCAGAAGTGCCGCGGCCCCGCCGGTGGCGGCGAAATAGACCGCCCGGTATCGCACCAGGGCTTCCCTGACCTCCGCCGAGCGACTCCCTTTGCCGATCATACCTTTGACGCCGGCTGCCAGCAGATCCGGGGTGTAGGCATCCATCCGGCCGCTGGTGGTGGGGCCGGCCGACCCGATCACCTGCCCCGGCTTGGCGGGAGTGGGGCCGACGTAATAGATTACCTGCCCTTCCAGCGGAATGGGAAGAGGCTCTCCCTCCTTCAGAAGGCGAATCAGCCGGGCATGGGCGGCGTCCCGGGCGGTATAAAGGATACCGGAGAAGAGGACCCGGTCACCGGCATGCAGTTTCTCGAGGTCCCTGTCGGCAAGGGGCATTTTCAAAGCCACTTTCCGGGCGGTCTCTTCGTTCACAAAACCGCCTCCCGGTGCCGGTGGGCATGGCAGTTGATATTTACCGCTACCGGCAGGCTGGCAATGTGGCAGGGATGGGTCTCGATGCTCACGCCGAGGGCCGTGATATTTCCGCCCAGACCGGCGGGTCCGATCCCGAGTCGCTTGATGGCGGTCAAAAGCTCGGCTTCCAGGGACGCGAACTCCGGG
This sequence comes from Candidatus Rokuibacteriota bacterium, assembly GCA_030597995.1. Next base: position 1,617 of record JAUVQV010000117.1, on the reverse strand, counting down.
TCGGGGTGAGGCTGCCCCACCGGCCGCAGAAGGGCCTTCTTTGCCAGGAGGGCACAGTGCTCGAAATTTCCACCGATTCCCACCCCGATGATAACCGGGGGGCAGGGATTGGGACCGGCACGCTCCACCGTTTCGACGACGAAATTTTTGACGCCCTCCCAGCCGTCGGAGGGCTTGAGCATCCTGAGCGCACTCATGTTTTCACTCCCCCCGCCCTTTGGGGCGACAGTGATTTTTATCCGGTTACCTGCGACGATTGTGGTGTGAATAACGGCGGGCGTGTTGTCGCCGGTGTTGACCCGGGTGCCCACCGGAGGGTTGACGACTGAACGGCGGAAATACCCTTCACGGTAACCGTTGCGCACACCCTGCTGGACCGCCTCGAGGACTCCGCCGTTGACATGGAGATCCTGGCCAATTTCCAGGAAGACTACGGTCATGCCCGTGTCCTGGCACATTGGGGCCGACTCCCGCCGGGCAAGGTCGGCGTTTTCGAGGAGCTGAGTGATGATTTCGCGGCCGGTGGTAGAGGTCTCTTCCTCCAGGCCCCGCTCCAGGGCCTGAATGACGTCTTTCCCCAGAACCTGGTTGGCTTCGATCGCGAGCCGGGATACCGCGTCGGTTATGCGAGCTGCATCGATTTCCCTCATACTGTAAAGGCCTTTGTTTTAAGTGGTTTTCTCACGCAGTGAGTCCCCTGAAAGGCGCAAATCTCCCTCGTATCTTAGAGTTGGAAGCCGGCACTGTCAAGGTGCCCGTATGGCGCTGCAGATCCCCGGAATTTACTAGCTCATGAATTATCCGGGCTAAGTCAGGGAGGTGAGAATTTTTCGGACCGACTCCGCCTGGAGGGGCTTGATCAGATAGCCGTCCGCGCCGAGTTTCTCTGACATAACGCGGTCATCGTTGCTCGTGGAACAGGTGAGGACTACCATCACGGAGGACCGCCACCGATCGTCACTTTTCAGGTTGGCGAGGATCTCGAGTCCGCCGATGTTGGGAAGCATGAGATCAATGAAAATCACCGGGCTCGAGGTCGTGGATTCGGGTTCTTCCTTCTGGAAATATGCCATGGCCTCTTCCCCGTTTCCGAAAAAAACTATACTCTCTACGCCGGCGGCCCGAAGAGCGAACTCGGCGATTTTCTGGTGGTCGGGGTCGTCCTCTATGACGTAGACCTTGGTTCGGCCCGAAAAGTCGAGGTTTGAAACAAACACTATCCTATCTCATCCTTTCCGCTGCTGTGACGCGTGCAGTCCTCAAGCCTCTTTCAAGCCGGAGAACTGCGTTCGATGGTACTCTCAGCTGTGGAGAGTCGATCATTCTTGGACTTGTAAAGAATATACAATCATTATCGAAAAAATCAATTATAATATCGCGGTAAATCCACGAGTTATTGCCTCTTGCTTTCTCGCACCGGACCCTAGCTGATACCGCTTTGAGCCGCGATTTGTTACCTTTCGGGAAAAATCCGGTCGGATTTTCTCTGACCGGGGTCTCGAAAATGCACCGCTCCCACTTACAGTCTGAGTGCCGCGGCTTCCTCCCTGGTGAGAGGGGCAACGTGGATGATATCCCGGTTTCCGTGGTGTTCACATGAGACCGGGACAGAAGCTT
>JAUVQV010000130.1 GCA_030597995.1 Candidatus Rokuibacteriota bacterium | reverse complement strand
GACCGCGAACTTGTTTTTGCCAAATCCCCCCTCCGCATGAATATCCCCGGGAAATACCGCCAGCATCAGGACTGCCCATACCGGCACGAGAGTTTTCACTGTACTGCACATCGAACGCTTCACCATGCCTCCCCTCCGGTTCCTATGCTGTCATGGATTTTCACAATCCCAACTGTGTACCATTCACCTTGTTGAAAGTCAAAGAAAAATCCCCCCCACGGCCCGTGCCCGTGTCAAAATGGACATCCCGGTTCCCCGGTGCCGTCATCTGGGGATTTATGGAAATCATAACGTGGATACCCCACCATTCATGGCGGGGAGGAAACGTTATCCTTGGTATTCCCGGTTCTCAAATCCCCCTCACTCCCCCTTTCTCAAAGGGGGAAGTCTTTGGTTCCCCTCTTTCACAAAGAGTAATATCCTTCGTTCCCCTCTTTAGAAAAGAGGGGCCGGGGGAGATTTGACGCCCTTTGGGTTGACAACCCCGCTCTTCAGAGCGAGGTAATTTACCTGCACCCTGGCCTGTGCATTTCCGTACTCACGGGATGAAAGGGGGAGATAAGATTAATGACAACTGAGGGAAGGTCAGAATGACCTAAGGTGGAGAAGCTGAGCAGATGCCTAAAATAGGAACGAGAGAATCGAGGAGAGTAGTGACACAAGAAGCAGGAGAACGACACCTACTACCATCGCAGTCCAAAACATGGAGATCGGGGCCGAAACCGGGGCCGGGGTCGGAGCCGAGGCTTGTACTGGCGGAGATACCCTGCTTAGCTCGGCGAGGTTGAGTTCGACCACTTCTGCCGGGGTAAGAGTTTTCGTAGACATTGTTCCCTCCTCTCTGCAATTTTCAATTGTTCGTCCTGGCTCTCATGATTTAAATATATAAGAGGATGTCCACTGGGGATGTCGGTGTATCTCTGGTTAGTGTATAGGCAGAATGACTATTACGCAGTGGGGTGATGAACCCGGCGACTCGTAGGACAATACACCCTTGAGGTGTAGATATATGTCCTACTTCATCTGCACATCTACATCCCGGCGGCCTCATTGAGCTCGCGCAGCAGCTCACCAAGGTCCGTGTTGTGCATCAGGGCGCTTTGCAGGATGGTCTCGGTGGCCTGCCCGGGGCAGGAGAAACACGCGGCCCCATAGTACTTCTTGAAGACCCCCTGGGTGGCCGGATACGCCTCGAGCACCTTTCCTATGATATGGTCGGGACCGACAGGAACCCCGGCGGCGAACTTCCCTTCCGTGGAGGTGGGAGCGGCGGTCCGGGGCTCGGGTGCACCCTCCTTCGCCCGGTCCTCGGACACGGCATCGTTGAGCAGCGCGAGCATCCTCTCCAAATCGACTCCGTGATTGGCGCAGGCCATCGCGAGGGTGACCGGCAGCTGCTTCACCTTCTCCCGGTGAGCGGGATCGGCCAGGGGACGAAAGCCGTTCTCGACCAGGATGTCCACGGTCCGCGGCCAGCGGGCTATGATGTCGCCCATCCTGGTCTCCGGTGTGATGGCCGGCGCGGGTCTGATCTCCGGCGCAACCTCCTCCTCTGTTTCCCGGGGGGATAACAGCAGGGTCGTCACGAGGTTGACGGCGAACATGGTCACCGCGGCCACCGAGAGAAAAGAGAAGAGCGAGAAACCCCACGACGGCCTTCCGGCCGACCCGGCCACCATGCCTATCAGACCGAGGTTGGCGGCGAAGAAGTGCCATGGGACCAGGCCCGGCCACCGCAGAGGCCGGGCGTTGAAGCGGGGCAGGATGAAGTAACCCACTCCGTAGACCATCATGGCCATAAAGCCCAAAAGGTTGAAGTGCACGTGGCCGAAATACGCCCACTCGGGGGCACTGCCGACGCCCATCCACAACCCCAGCGCGGCGGCTGCAACCAGGTACACCAGCGACGCGATTACGAAGGACTTGGTGAAACGATCCATATTTTACCCCTCCCTTTCCCGATCTTTTAACTTTATAATACTTCACGAATTCAGGCGCGGCATTGACTAAAGTCAAAAGCCCCCTTTTTTATTGAGGATTTCTCAGGGGTTCGACTATGCGTTGTACTCCATCCTGAAGGGGCTTTACTCCACCGAGGAGGCGGAGGTGGTTCTGAAGATGCCCTTCAGACTCTCGGATTTCGACCGCATCGCCGCCGTCACCGGATATGAGCGCCCGCGCCTTCGGAAAATCCTCGAGCGCCTCTGCGAAAAAGGCCATCATGAGCGATGCGCTCCAGTCTACGTTCTTCGAATCCCTGCGGGGGATGGAGGAGCGGCATGGAGTGTGAAAGCCGGGGGAGGGCTGTTTTCTTGACAAAGGGGCTCGTTTGACGCTACAAGGTTACCGGGTCCGGCGAATGGGGTGAAAATTGTTCCTCAGAAAGTGAGGGAGAAGAAATGACGCGGAGGGAGAAAGGCTTTATGGTTGGGTTCCCCTCGAAGATCCTGATTCTCTCTGCGGTGGTGGCGATCGCCGTCTCCCTCCTCCACCTCCTCTACATCTACCCGCTCTTCCGGAACTATTTCATTCAAGAGGCCAAGAGGGAGTCGATTACCCACGCCGGCGTCATCCTGCACGAGCTGGACGAGGTGTGGTCGCCGGGGCTTTCGCTCGAAAATACCGACGTCGTCTCCCTGCTTAGGGATCATAGGGACTGGTACCGGGAAGGTTTCGAAATAGAGAAGATGAAGGTGTATTCCTCCGACGGGACGATCCTCTACTCGCCGAACCCAGAGGAAATAGGGAAAACTCATCCGAATACCAGACACTGGTTGAGAGTCGCCTCCGGGGAAACCGTCACCAAATTCGTCAGGCACGACTCGGAGACGCTGGAGGGGGAAACCTTCCGATCCGATGTCATGGAGACCTACATACCGATCATAAGTAATGGCAGGGTCCTCGGGGCCATGGAGCTTTACCAAGACATCTCCGTGCGCAAGAGCCAGTACGATGTCATCACCCACCGGGCATCGATCCTCACCCTGGGGATCACCGGAGTTTTGCTTCTGTTCATCGGACTGGTGTCCTTGAGAGCCGAGAGAACCGAGCGTCGCCGGAAGCGCCTGGAGGAGCAGCTGATCCGTGCCGACCACCTCGCCGCCATGGGCACCCTGGTGGGGGGCATGGCGCACGAGTTCAACAACATCAATCTTTCGGTGATGGGATTTTCCGAGGTGGCCCTGGACCATGGCGATCTCGATCCGGTAATCCGGAACTGCCTGGAGCGGGTTCACCGGGCCGCCAAACGAGCCCACAGCATCACCAACAACCTGCTGGAATTTTCCCGGGGGCGGAAACGCCTGCCGGACAAGGGAAATATGAAAACGGTGGTGCTCGACGCCCTCTCTCTGGTCAAGAGCAATTTCGAAAAGGAGGGCATCGTAATCGAGACCTCTCTGGAGACGGTTCCCGACAGCCCGATGGACAGTGATCAGATCACCCAGGTTGTCCTGAATGTCCTGACCAACGCCCGGCACGCCATGCTGGGCTGTCCGAAGAAGATCATTACGGTTGCGACCGCCCGGGATGGCGACCGCGTCCTGGTCAGCGTTTCCGACACCGGTTGCGGCATTGCCGAGGAGGATGTGGAGCGGATTTTCAACCCCTTCTTTTCCACCAAGGGGGAGCGCGCGGTTGACAGCCGGCAGTCCCAGGTAAAGGGAACCGGGCTGGGGCTGAGCATCTGCCACACCATAGTGAGAAACCACGGGGGAGAGATTTCCGTCAAGAGCCGGCCGGAGGCCGGAGCCACCTTCACCATCGCCCTTCCGGTGGAGCGAAGGAAAAAGGAAAGAAATCCCGGCGGAGGCGAGGATGATGTCAGCGCCTCCTGAAAAACCGGCAGAGGTCCTGGTGCTCGACGATGAGCTAGATGCACAGGATCTTTTAAAGCTGGTGTTGGAGCGCCGTGGCTATACCGTCCACCCCTCCGGCAGTGGTGAAGAAGCGCTGCGGCTGATCGAGGAAAAGCAAATCGCGGTGGCGCTGGTGGATCTGCTCATGCCGGGCATGAGCGGTCCGGAGTTCCTGAGCCGCCTGGCAGAGCTTCCCGAGGATCGCCGGCCGGTGGTTCTCCTGATCAGCGCCAAGAGACTCAAAGAGGTGCAGGAGATGGTTCGGGGACTTGGGGTCTTCCAGATCATAGAAAAACCTTTTGAGCTGAGGGAGATCGAGGCCCATGTCGATCGCGCAGCGGAGGAGAAACTCCGCCTTCTTCAAGAATCGGGATAGGCGCTTCCCGACGCTGTGTTAAAACAACCCCTCTCCGAGAAAAGAAGTTTTTTTCATGCAGAACGCATCTCGCTCACAGTGACGGAGGGTAGTTATGAAAGTCAGCGAAGTCATGACCAGGAACGTCAAGAGTGTTCGTCCCAGAGATCCTGTGAAGGACGTAGTTATTCTAATCTGCACCAACCATATCAGTGGGGTGACGGTGGTAGACCACGAGGGGAGGCTCATCGGAATAATATCGGAAAAGGATATCATCAGGGCGATGTACCCGAATTATTCCG
>JAUVQV010000001.1 GCA_030597995.1 Candidatus Rokuibacteriota bacterium | reverse complement strand
GCGTTGTCCGGTATGCCGAAGGACCAGATCGTGTAGATAATAGTCCATATTGTGCATCGGTGCGTGCGAAATTTCTTTCTTACCTGAGTGTTTAAATTTCAATACTCCATAAAGTAATGATAATGATTATCAGTGTCAAGTAAAAAAACGACACCCCTAAATAATCTTACCGCCTTTGGAAAGGCTCAACGTCCTTTCATGCCATCCCGGGCGAAGTCGAGGGATCTATCGTTTTTCAGATTCCTCGACTCGGCCTGAGGCCTCCCTCGGAATGACAGATGGGATGAGCTACACAGAGAGCCTGACCTTGGTCACCCCCGCGCCCCCCTCATTGAGGGGTGCCAGCTCGAAACTCTCCACCCTCGGATCATCCGCAAGACAGCCCGCGACTGCCTCTTGGAGCCGACCGGTACCCTTCCCATGGATCACTGCGATCTGTGAAAGGCCGTTGAGCGCGGCGGCGTCAATGAATCTCTCGAGCTCGGGAAGGGCCTCTTCCACCGACAAGCCTCTGAGGTTGATCTCTGAGGAGTCGACCTCCGGTACCTCGACCGTATAGTGTCTCCCGCGAAGCGGCCGCTCTCCGTGTCCCGAGGAAGCGCTGCTCTCTCTCCTCTCTACTTCCGCCAAAGAGATGGTGCACCTCTTGTCGCCCACTTGGACTACCGCGGTGTCATTGCCCAGCTCCTCCACCGTTCCCCAGGCCCGCACTGTCTTCAGGAACACCTGGTCCCCCGGAGAGAGCCGGCCCACCGGAGGTGCCTGGGGTTGCCCGCCCGGAAGCTGTTCTTCGAGCACATTCCGCAGCCCCTGCAGGGAGGACTTCACTCCTTGAGCCGCGGCAGGGCTTTTTATTCTTCGCAGGGTTCGGAGGTGTTCGTGCAGCTCCCTTTCTGCCTCCCGGATCACCTGCCGGGCCTCCCCCGACAGCCGATCGTGTCTCTCCTTCCAGCGCTTCTGCTGCGCGTGCTCTTCCTCATCCAGCCTCCGCCGGGCTTCCGTTAAAGAGGCGCTCTCCCTCCCCATCCCCTCGCGTCTTCCCTCCAGGTCAGCCATGAGGTCGTCCAGTTGCACCTCACCGTGTGTCTGATGCGCCTGCGCCCTTCGAATTGTCTCCTCCCTCAGCCCCAAGTGCGCGGCTACCGCGAAGGCTTGGCTCCTTCCCGGCACCCCCATTACCAGGCGGTAGGTGGGCTGCAGCGTCTTGCCGTCGAACTCCATGGATGCGTTGGCGACACCAGGAGTCGTGGAGGCGTACACCTTTACCGCGTTGTGGTGGGTAGTGGCCATGGCTGTCGCCCCCTGTGCCTGGACCTCCTCCAGGATAGCGATCCCAAGGGCCGCGCCCTCCTGGGGTTCCGTCCCCGCACCGAGCTCATCGAGGAGGACGAGAGCCTCCGGAGCGGCCTTCTCGAGGAGAGCGATGATGTTCTTCATGTGGCCTGAGAAGGTCGAGAGGTTCTGTTCCAGGGACTGCTCGTCTCCGATGTCGGCCAGAATCTCGGGAAAGCAGCTCAGGCCGCTCCCCGGCGAGGCTGGGAGATGCAGGCCGCTCTGTGCCATCAGACACAGCAGCCCAACGGTCTTGAGTGCGGCCGTCTTACCGCCCGTGTTCGGTCCCGTCAGGACCAGAGTCCGGTTCTCCCCCCCGAACTCCACATCGATCGGGACCACCCCTTCACCCAGTGTCTCCTGCAGCAGGGGGTGTTCGGCTCCCCTCAGCCTTAGCCGCCCCCCCTCTTCAAAGACCTCCGGCTCCACCATGTCCCTTTCACCGCTGTAAACTGCTCGCGCCCATATCGCTTCCAGCTCCGCCATCACCTCCGTAGCCCGCCTTAACTCTGCGTCCCGGCCGCGAACCCCTCCGCTGAGAGACTGCAGTACCTTGCGGACTTCCGCCTTTTCCCCCAGCACAAGCTCCCTGAGACTGTTGTTTTTCTCCACCGCTGCGTGGGGCTCCAGGTAAAGGGTGAGCCCACTGGCGGAACGGTCATGGACCAGCCCCGGGATGAGGGTTCGTGAGCCGGCCTTGACCGGGATCACATACCGCCCGTTTCTCTGAGTGATAATTTTCTCCTGGATGGCCTCGGCTCCCCTCCCCTCGCGAAAGAACCCCTCCAGAAACGCCATCACCTCCCGGCGCACACTGGAGATGCTCTTCCTCACTCTCGCGAGCTCGGGCGAGGCGTTGTCAAGGACCTCCCCCTCGGAGTTAACACACCTCTTGATTTCGCGGCCCAGCTCCCCGAGCTCCGGGATGCCGGCGGCTATCCGCGCTACCACCGGGATTGAGTCGCCTGAGGAGAGTATCTGCTCTTTGACGCGCAGTGCGGCCGTGATGAACTCCGCGATGCAATAGAGATGGCGGGGCTCAATCCAGGAGTCCTCGGCCTTCAGCCTCTCGAGGTGACCTGAGATGTCCCCGGAACCGGCCCAGGGGAGGTCCCCGTGTCTCTCCCGCAGAGTGCGCATCTCGGTGGTCTGCCTCTGCCGTTCGAGCACCACCTCCCGGCGAGAGCTGGGCGACAGGGTGGCGAGGGTTGTCCTACCGAGGGAACTCGGGGCCCTGGCCTGCAGCAGTCGAAGAACTTGCCCGTACTCCAGGACCTTCAGGGCGTGCGAGTCCACCGGCCAATCCCATGGCCTCAGATGCGGCGGAACCTCTCAAAACCGGAGGCGGAAATAACGTCCATCGGCTCTAGTTTGTCGACCTCGTCGAGAAAGAGGTTAATTCCCACGGTGTCGCTTGCGATGTGCCCCGCGATCACGACATTGAGGTGATGCTTCTCCGCCTCCTTGATATGGTCCTCGGTCATGTGCATCCCGACTATCGTCCCCACCTCGGTCCGGGAGAGCCTCTCGAAGGCTTCCTTGGACCCCTCTGTACCCCCCGTCATGTCGACCATGACCTTGCCGGCCCGGTTCTTCTCCGCCCCCGCCACCACCAGCGGCCGTACCCCCAACGCCGAGAAATGCCTATACTCCGGCAGTTCCATCAAGAGGTCCAGTATTTGCCGGACGGTCTCCGGGGTTCCGTTATCCATGGCAGACTGGAGAAAGCGGGTGACGAGGTTGTCCCCAGGTGTGTGGACGCACAGGAACGGTATGTCGAGCAGACGGGCCGCATCCTGGGCCCGGCTGTGGTTGACCGGCAGGATCCGGCGGGAAACCTCCTTCACCCGATCCTTTAACATCCCCTCCGCCACCGTAATCGGAACGCCGACCCGGTGCAGGATGTCGACCTGCATCCACATCACTTCGTAGAAATTGGCCAGCGCCCGCCCCTCCGGATGGTGGGAGAGGACCAGGTCCAGCCGGCGCTTCTCCCGGAGCCGGTCAGCCAGAACCAGCTCCCCGACCTCCATGTCGATCCCGACCATGATGCTCTTTACTTCTGTATCCGCAGAGCCGTGGAGGACCCGGGTGTCGGCGTAGGGATTGGTAAGACGCTCGAGGTCGAAAAATTCCCGCTCCTTCGTTTTCAGCTCGTCGTACTCCTGCCGGATATCCGCCAGAACCTTTTCTGTTCGATCCCGGCCGCGGGGGTCGGCCTCCTGTCCGATTCTCAAGGCCAGCTTATAGATCTCTCCGAGCTTCACCGCTCTCCTCCTTTAATTACCGTCTCCGAGATCCCATCAAGGACTAGGGAGTGTTCTCGAGGCGATCGCGTCAGTGCCAGTCATTCTCTCGTGCCAAAACTCCCGCTCCGAGGAGGGGGTTTTCGTCAAGCCCGTTATCAGCTTTCGGTGCCCGCATCCGCGGGCTGCGAGGGCACATGGTCTCCGCTCAGTTTCTCCCTCACCAACCGGCTCACCAGGTCGCCGCCTGCCCGCCCCTCGAGGCGTGGCATGAGCCATTTCATGACCAGGCCCAGATCCCTGAGAGAAGAGGCCCCGGTCTTCGCGAGACCCTCCGCCACCAGGGAGGCAACCTCCGCGGGGGCCATGGGAGGCGGAAGGTATCCTTCGAGCACGGTGAGCTCAGCGCTCTCCTGGTCCACCAGGTCCGTTCGCCCACCCCGACGAAAGAGGGCGATGGCCTCCTTGCGCTTTTTCGCAGCGGAGCGGAGGAGCTGCACCAGCTCGTCCTCGCCCAGGGGACGGCCCTTCTCTATTTCTCTGTTTTTGATTTCCGCGAGAGCCAGCCGTACAACCGACACGGAGGTCTTGTCCCGCGCCTTCAGCGCGGTCCTGAGGTCCTCTTCCAACCTCTCCTTGATACCCATCTCTCCTCGCGCGACCTGAGTGACTGTGGATACTATACGTTTTCTCTTTTCCTATCAAGCCTATGAGGGATTACCGGGGCGTCCGGCCGAAACGCCTGGCCAGCTCGCGGAACACACCTGCCGGGGGATGCTCGTGCCACCCCATGAGCACCAGGGAGTGAAACCAGAGATCGGCCAGCTCGTGGACCAGTTCACCTTCTGCGCCTCTCGAAGCCGCGGCGACCTCACCTGCCTCTTCGAGAATTTTTTCCAAGATCCTCTCCCGTCCGGCGGTGAGAAGCCCCGCGACATAAGATCCCTCGGGGGCCGCGTGCTTGCGTTCCAGCACCACCCGGTAGATGGCCTCGATGATCTCAGGCCCGGTCGGCCCTCCCTTCCCGCGCTCCAGTATCGACTGGAAAAAGCAGCTGTAACGGCCGGTGTGGCAGGCCGGTCCGGTCTGCTCGACCAGGACCAGCAGGGTGTCACCGTCACAGTCGGCCCGCATCTCGTGCACCCGCTGCAAGCAGCCGGAAGTCTCTCCCTTCTTCCACAGTTTCTTGCGGGAGCGGCTCCAGAAGTGCGTGTAACCGGTCTCGACGGTCATCTGGAGGGATTCGAGGTTCATGTAGGCCACCATCAGCACCGCCCCGCTGGAGAAATCCTGGACCACTGCCGGGATGAGTCCGGCTTCATCGAATTTCAGGGGGGGTAATGTTTTCATTTTCGGACCACCACCCCGCGCTGTACGAGATATTCCTTGGCCTCCCCGATAGTGTAATGCCGGAAGTGAAATATCGAGGCGGCCAGGACGGCATCGGCCCTCCCCTCGTTGAGGGCCTGATATAAATGAGCCAGGGTGCCCGCCCCGCCGGAAGCGATGACCGGGATGTTCACCGCCTCCGAGACCGACCGGGTGAGGGCAATGTCGAATCCGTCCCGGGATCCGGCGGCGTCCATACTGGTCAAAAGGATCTCCCCCGCTCCAAGCTCCTCGACACGCTGCGCCCAGTCCACCGCATCCCACCCTACAGGATTACGCCCGCCATGGGTGTATACCTCCCAGCCGTCGACCGGTCGGCGCTTGGCATCGATTGCGACGACTATACACTGGCTTCCGAAAAAACGCGCCGCCCGGGTGACAAAGTCCGGATCCCTGATGGCGGCGGTGTTGATTGACACCTTGTCGGCCCCGGCCTTGAGCAAGGCCCGGATATCATCCAGGCTCCGTATCCCCCCGCCGACTGTGAGCGGCATAAAGACCTGCTCCGCGGTCCTGGCCACGGTCTCCAGCAAAATCTCCCGCTCCTCGTGGGAGGCGGTGATATCGAGAAAAGTCAGTTCATCGGCTCCCTGCCGTTCGTAGGCCGCGGCCACCTCCACCGGATCCCCGGCGTCGGTCAGGTTCACGAACTTCACTCCCTTGACAACCCTCCCGTGATCAACGTCCAGACAGGGTATTATCCTTTTTGCCAGCATCCCTCACCGTTCCCCGTTTTCCCCGGTGCCCCTCAGGGAAGACCATCACCCCTCTGCGAGTTGCAGCGCCCGGGCCAAATCGATGCGGCCGTCATAGAGGGCTCGCCCGATAATGACTCCCGCCAGGCCCTCTTTTCCCATTTCCACCAGCCGCCGGACGTCATTGGTCGTCGAAACTCCGCCCGAGGCGATCAGTGGGGCCGGCGAGACCGGCAGCATCTTTTCAATGGCCTCCAGGTTCGGACCCTCCATCATACCGTCCCGTGCGATGTCGGTGTAGATAACGGCCGCCAGAGGCAACCCGGCCAGGTCCTGCGCCAGTTCCGTGGCCCTCTTCTTTACCGTTTCGGTCCAGCCCCTGACCGCGACCAGGCCGTCCCGGGCGTCAATACCCACCGCCACCTCTCCGGGAAAATCCTCCACCAGCCGCCGCAGCGCTTCGGGGTGAAGTGTGGCCGCCGTGCCGAGAATGATTCTGGAGACGCCCAGTTCCTGGTACCGCATCATGGCCCGGCGGTCCCGTATTCCGCCCCCGAGCTGCACCGGAATCTTCACCGCTTCCAAGATGGACTCGACGGCAGGGGCGTTCACCGGCCGTCCGCTCAGCGCACCGTCCAGGTCGACGAGATGGAGGCGTTGCGCCCCGGCACCCTCCCATCGCAGGGCCATTTCCGCCGGGCGGTCTGAGAAGACGGTCTCCCGATCCATCCTTCCCTGCTGGAGCCTGACACAACGGCCCGCTCTCAGGTCAATCGCCGGGATAATTTCCGTAACCGCTCCCCCCTATCACTTTTTTCCCGTTTCAACCCCATCTCAGTTCACTGCCCTTTTTTCTTCTTCTTTTCTCTGGCGCGGCTTCATACTTACCCACTCGCCGAAGTTCCGCAGCAGCCTCAGCCCGTCGGCCTGGCTCTTTTCCGGATGAAATTGGGTGGCGACAATATTCCCCAGCCTCACCACCGAGGGGAACGACTCTCCGTACTCCGTGCGTGCGGCCACCACGCCGGGGTCGTCGGGCTCGGCGATATAGGAATGGACGAAGTACATGTACACTCCGCTCGACAACCCTTCGAAAATGCGGTCCCGGGAAGAGAAGGAGACCTGGTTCCAACCCATGTGGGGTATTTTCAACGCGGCGCTCAGTTTCCTTACCCTCCCCGGAATAAGGTTCAGGCCTCTCACTTCTTTGAACTCCTCACTGCGGCTGAAAAGGAGGTGCAGGCCGAGACATACCCCGAGGAAAGGCCTCCCCGAATCCGCAAAGCGGCGCAGGGGACCGAGCAGGCCCAGGCCCTCAAGGCGCTCCATGGCGTCCGGAAAGGCCCCAACGCCGGGCAGGATGAGACCGTCGGCTTTCAAGATCCGGTCGGGGCAGCTCGTGACCTCCGCCGCGAATCCCAATTTCTGGAGCGCCTTCTCGACGCTCCTCAAGTTCCCCATGCCGTAATCGACAACCCGGATAGTCATGACACGCCTCCCCGCCGGCCTTCCCCCGGTGCTCTACGAGCTTGACAACGCCGCTGCGGTGGAACGCCTTCTGCGGCTACAGCCGGCCCTTGGTTGAGAGGGCTCCCTTCACCTGGGGATCCCGGGAGGCGGCTTCGGCCAAGGCCCTTCCAAAGGCCTTGAAGAGGGCTTCAAGAATATGGTGCTGATTGCTGCCGTAGTGCAGGTTGAGATGTATAGTGGCCTGGAGAGTCCCCGTGAGGGCGCGGAAAAACTGCTCCCCCAAGTCGATATCGAAGCCTCCGGTCCGGCCTCCCGGTACCCCGATGTTGTACACCAGGTAGGGGCGTGAACAGAGGTCGATGCTCGCCGAAGCCAAGGCTTCATCCATCGGGATCGTGACGTGGCCGTAACGCCGAATCCCGTCCCTCTTCCCCAGGGCTTCCCGTAATGCCTGTCCCAATGTCAAACCCACATCCTCCACCGTGTGGTGCAGATCAACCTCGGTATCGCCCCGAGCCTCAACCTCCAGGGCGAGGAATCCGTGCTTCGCCACCAGGGAAAGCATGTGGTCCAGGAAAGGGATAGAGGTCCGGATACGGGAAGTTCCGCCCCCGTCCAGGTCGAGGCGCACTTCCACCTTGGTTTCGGATGTCTCCCGGAGCTGGTGTGTCTTTCTTGCCATGGGCCTCCCCTGTGCCATTAAGGCCTTTAATCTATTCACTCAAATCACGGAAGTCAACATTTTTCTTGACTATCTCCTTCCTAAGAAATAGTATGATACTTTTGTGAGGGGGGGTTTTTCAACGCCAGAAATGAGAGGGACCAATGTCTTTCACCTATCGACCGAAAAAATTGAAAAGGAAGAGAACTCACGGGTTTTTGGAGCGGATGAGCACCCCCGGCGGAAGGAGGGTCATCCGCCGCCGCCGACAGAAGGGGAGAAAAAGGTTGTCGGTCTAAGTCGCCTGCCATGGGTGAGTTCTCCTTTCCTAAAAGCCACCATTTACGCCTCCCGTCGGATTTCCGCACGGTCTATGGCCGTGGAATTAAGAAACACTCCCGGGGGTTTATCGTCTTCCGCGCCCCAAACAGTCAGGATCACATCAGGCTCGGTTTGTCTATCAGCAAGAAGCGGGGAGGGGCTATCCTCCGCAACCGGCTCAAAAGACTTGTGCGTGAGGCCTTCCGCCTGCACTGGAAGACCTGGCGGCTGGAGGGTAACGACGTGGTGGTGGTTGCGAAACAGGCCGCGGCCGGTTTGCCGCTCTGCGAGGTGACCAGCGATCTCGCCGGTTCCTTCGCTCCCAGAAAGAGGCGGGTATAATGCGCAGGTCAGTCCTTTTTCTCCTTACCGTCTATCAGCGGTGCCTTTCTCCGCTTTTACCACCGAGTTGCCGTTTCGAGCCCTCTTGTTCCCGGTATGCCGCCTCTGCCATTCGGGAATACGGCTTGGGACGAGGAATCCTCAAGGCCGCCTGGCGACTGCTGAAGTGTCACCCCTTCCACCCAGGCGGGTACGACCCGGTTAGATAAGCCCCGGGGATAAATACAGTCTCATGGAAAAGAAGACCTTTGTCGCCGTCTTTCTGATCCTCCTTGTGATCATGACCTATCAGCTTCTCATATTGCCCCGGGTGACCCCCCCCCCGCCGGTCACGCCACCCACGGCACCACCTTTGTCACCGACCCCGTTACCCACCCCTCAGACAGCACCCCCCACCCTCTTGGAAAAACCCGCTCCATCATCCCTCGCACCTCCGGAGAGTTCCCGCCAAGACATCACCGTCACGCAGCCGTTCTTTCAGGCGATCCTCGACAATCAGCGCGGTGGTCTGCAGAGTTGGCGATTAACCGAATATTCCTACGGGAAAAACGCCGGAGAAATGTCCGGGGAGCCGGTGGAGCTGGTCCGTCAGGGGCCAGGGCCTCTCGGGATCACTTTCCTCGACCCGACCTCCGAGGAGGCCTTTTCTTCTCCCCTAGCCGTCGAAAGAGGCGAGGGGAAACTCACCCTGTGGAGCGTCGATCCGTACGGCTTGAAATTATCCCGGGCATACCGTTTCAGCCGCGACAGCTACGATGTGGAGATGGAAATCGTTCTCGAGAACCTCAGCGAGACCCCGCGGAGCACCTCCTGGGAATTGACCTGGGGACCCGATCTGGATCGATTCCGGACCGGCGGGAGTAGAGACCAGCCGGAGGTAAAGTATTTCTCTTTCGGAAAAATGGACAAGGTCAAGGTAAAAAATCCCGGGCAAAGCCGGGACCTGGGAAAAGTTAACTGGGTCAGCATCGGGGACCGCTATTTCCTGACCGCGCTGATACCTGAAGGGGACTCTCTCACGAGCTTCGTCAGGAAGAACACCGCCTCCGAGAACGTGATCGGTCTCCGTTCCGAGGTGGTCGCGCTCGCTCCGCTCCAGCGTGTGTCGTATCGAATATCGGCTTACCTCGGACCCAAGGAGCGGGAACGGTTGGCGGTCTACGGCAATGGCCTCGAGAAGAGCGCCGATTACGGCTGGTTCTCCTGGCTGGCCTTGCCCTTTCTCTCGATCCTGAAGTTCTTTTACCGCTACCTCCACAACTACGGTCTCGCTATCCTGGCCCTGACATTTTTAGTCAAGCTCGCCCTCTTCCCGATCACGCAGAAGATGTATCGCTCCATGCGGAAAATGCAGGAGCTGCAGCCCAAGGTCCAGGCCCTCAAGAATAAATTAAAGGGCGACAACCAGGCCCTGCAGCGCGAGACCATGGAGCTCTATCGACAATACAAAGTCAACCCTCTGGCAGGCTGCCTGCCGATGGTGATTCAGATGCCGGTTTTCTTTGCCCTCTACCGGTTGCTCTACAACTCCATCGAACTGCGGGGCGCAGGCTTTCTCTACATCCCGGACCTCTCCCAGAAGGACCCCTATTACATTACCCCCGTGCTCATGGGGGCCACGATGCTCATTCAGCAAAGGATGTCACCGACCGGGGGCAATCCCCAGCAGGCCAAGATTATGATGTTTATGCCCGTCATATTCACCGCCATGTTTCTCAACTTCTCTTCCGGGCTGGTGCTCTATTTCCTCTTCAGCAATCTTATGGCGATTGGCGAGCAGCGCCTGATCAAGAAATGGATGGCGAGGCAGTCACCGCCGGCCCCTCCCCCCACCCCCAAAAAGCTCGTTTCCGGTGGAAGAAAAAAGCAGCGGCATCAACGCGACAAGTGATTCGGGCCGTTTCTGGTTACGTCGTATTCTGTCCGGGATGGGGATTTCCTCCGAGATCGAAGTCGTCCAGCGCGACGATTACGTGGTGCTCAATGCCTTCTGCGGAGGGGACAGCCAGATCGCCATTGGCCGCAAGGGCCAGACTCTCGAGGCCATCCAGGCTCGCCAATCCTGAATGCTCATGAATTTTTCGGGCTAGCAGACATTTTGCGGAGGGCCGGTACGGGTTCCGCCCTCTGAGAGGACGCTGTTTTCACCCTGAAGGCCGGTTTTCTTATTCCTGGCCGAAAAATCCTGCTACTATCGGGTCCAGAACGGATGCACGACGGGAGGGAGCCGGGTCGTATCGCCGGCTCGACAGCACACACAGCGCAGTCGCAGAGTGCGTGGACCTTTATGGGCGCCAGCGTAGGTGAAGTGGGGTAAAATATCCTCGAGATGGCCCTCACAGACACCATAGTGGCAATCTCCACCCCGCGCGGGGAGGGGGCAATAGGGATAGTGCGGCTGAGCGGGCCCCGGTCCCGTCTCATCGCTGAGAGGGTCTTTAAGTCCCGCAGCGGGCGTCCTCTCTTCGAAGGTCCTCCTTTTCGCCTCACCCCCGGGCTCGTCTATGAACCGGAAACCGGGGCCGAGATCGATGAAGTTCTGGCGGTGTTCATGCCTGCTCCCCGGTCCTACACCTGCGAGGATACGGTAGAACTCCAAGCCCACGGTGGAAGGGTAATCCTGGAAAAGATTATCCAGGCCTCCCTCAGCTCCGGAGCGAGGCTGGCCCATCCCGGGGAATTCACCAAAAGGGCCTTCCTGAACGGCCGTTTGGACCTTGCCCAGGCCGAGGCCGTGATTGACCTCATCCGCTCCCGCTCGGAGGCAGCCCGCAAATTGGCCTTACGCCAGCTGGAGGGCGGCCTCTCACAAATGGTTCAGACCCCACTGACCCTCCTAACTACCGCGGCGGCCGAAGCCGAGGCCATCCTCGACTTCGCAGAAGAAGAGGGAGTCCCCAGGCAGTTCGACCCTTCACCTCTCGAGGAAGCCCGGGACGTAATCCTAAGGCTCCTCTCCCGGGGCGGGGACGGCAGATTGCTCCGCGAAGGGTTCAGAATTCCCGTCGTAGGACGGGCTAATGTGGGAAAATCAAGTGTATTCAATAAGTTACTTAACTGCTCCCGATCAATTGTCACGCCCCTGCCCGGTACTACCAGGGATACCATTGAAGAGATCCTCACGATAGATGACGTAGCAGTCATCCTTATGGACTCAGCCGGCTTGGGTAACCCCCGTGATCCCGCCGAAGAGGAGGGGATCAAAAGGAGCCGTGAGTCTCTCCTCAGTGCCGATGTCTCCCTGGTTCTCATTGACGCCTCAGAACCTTTGCGGAATGAGGATCGGGCACTGCTCTCCTCTACGCGGGAGACTTCTTCACTGATCGTACTCAACAAGATTGATTTGCCAGCCAGGGTAGAGGAAGATGAAGTTGATGCCCTTAGCGGCGGCCGCGCCGTCACCAGGGTCTCCGCAAGGAGTGGGGAGGGGATAGAGGAGCTTAGGAGAGCCCTTTCAGCGGCCTGTAGTAGAAAATTGTCCCGCCGTTTCGAAGAGGACCCCGTGGTCATTAACAGCCGCCACCAGGCCGCCCTCCGGAGGTCACTTGTCCCTCTGGAGAGAGGATTACAAGGCCTGGCTGTTGGAAACACCATCGATATGGTTGCCACCGACATTAGGGAATCTTTAGCAATTCTAGGTGAAATCACTGGATTAACCACCCCGGATGATATCCTGGACGAGATATTCAGCCGCTTTTGTGTGGGAAAGTGAGATCACATCCCCCCCCCTTGAAAGGCCGGCCACAGAAGAATCTGTCTGGCCGCCCCCAGCCCCTCCTTACCGAATGGGGGAACCGGAGGCTTCCTCCTTGCCCGGGGTGGGATCTCTGCCAGGTACGGTATGGATAGTGCGGCTCGGGATATGCTGTCGCTGGGGGCCCGAGAGCTGGGATTAGAAATAGAAGCCCCGGAGCTGGAGAGGTTTTCTTGGTACCTGGACCTTCTCCAGCGCTGGGGGCGAAAAACAAACCTCACCTCTCGTCTCGACACCAGGGAGGTGGTAGTCTATCACTTCCTTGACTCCCTCTCCGGGTACCACTGGGTAAGAGAGACTCCCGGTGGAAGGGTGGTGGATGTGGGCACCGGCGCCGGGTTCCCCGCTCTCCCTTTGAAGATCTGTCTGCCGGGCCTTTACGTCACGTTAATCGAGAGCACGAGGAAGAAGGTGGATTTTTGCCGGGAGGTCGCCAGACGTCTCGACATTCGCGGGCTGGAAATCCTGTGGGGGAGAGGTGAAGAGTGGGGTGCTCTTGCCGGATACGCCGGAAGCTACGACTGGGTACTCTCCCGGGCGGTTTCAAAGGCCGCAAGTGTGGCCCGCAGGTGCCTGCCTCTCCTGCGTCCCGGTGGTTGCATCCTGATGTATAAAGGGGGCTCCTTGGCTGAGAAAGAGCTTGGGGACCTGGAGGTGGCGGTCCAACGTCTCGGTGCGACCTATTCCATCCAGCCGGCGCGGGTACCCTACCTGGACGCCCGCCGTACTCATCTCCTGGTGCGAAAATGTTCCACGTGAAACATTCTCCGGGAATGTTCCACGTGAAACACTTCACCGGACCCACCGGTGGCGTAACGGGAGGGCGCTCGTATGCTTTGGCAAGCAAAGCAACGTGCAGTGCATGGTACGAGGATGTGTACCGTAGCCTTGGCCCGGATAGCCGGCATAATTCATGATGCAACTCGAAGAAACTGTAGCTATTAAGGAACAAAAGAATGGGCCAATAAATTCTAAATCCGAAATCCTAAACAATATCAAATGCCCGAAATTCTAAATCCAAAACAGAACGGGTATCGCCTGTATATTTGGGACATTTGAACTTTGAATTTGGTATTTATTTAGGATTTCGAGATTCGTGCTTATAATTTGATTTATATTTTTCCAGGTGTAACCGGGTTAGCCACGAGAGAGATTTTGCGTCCTGGCAAGGCGTCGCCGGAGTGAGCGCGGAGGCGTATTAGAGTACGTCGTACAAGCGAACGAGGGCGCAACGCAGCCAGGACGTAAAAGATCCTCGTGAATAATCCGGATTAGGTAAACCCAACGCTCGCATGCCTTGATAAGCAAAACAGTGTGGAGTGAATGGTACGAGGATGCGTGCCGCAACGTTGGGTGTGGCTCGGCGGGGTGTCCCCTGAAGCGAACATCGAAACATGGGGGGAGGGGGGGTCACTTTAAAAAACAACCGCTTGATATCATTTGCAATCCACAACTCTCTGCCTCCTGCTGCCGGAATCCCGGAAGGGTCGAGAGAAGACCGCTTTTTACCTTTTACATCGAGTGCTGGTATGCTAGGATATGTAGCCAAGGTTCACGAGCCGTCTCCCGGTTTGAAGCAGGTGAAGGTTGGGACAAATATTATTAAATTAGTATAGTATGTCCAGGATAATCGCAATAGCCAACCAGAAAGGCGGGGTGGGGAAAACCACCACTGCCGTGAACCTGGCCGCCGCCCTCAGTGCCGCTGAAAAGAAGACCCTCTTGATCGACATCGACCCCCAGGGAAACACTACCAGCGGGATGGGCCTGGAAAAGAACGGCTTTCCTTACAGCATCTACCAAGTGCTCCTTGGAGACAAAGGCCTGTCCGAGGTAACTCTCCCGACCGCCTTGAAAACCCTCTTCCTCGTCCCGGCCAGCATCGATTTGATCGGCGCCGAATTGGAGCTGGTGAGTTTCCCGGACCGTGAAGAGCGTCTCCGTTCGGCCCTCCGCCCACACCTGGAAAGATACCACTACGTCCTCATCGACTGCCCGCCATCTCTCGGCCTTCTCACCGTGAATGCCCTGACCGCCGCCCACCGGGTCTTGATCCCGTTGCAGTGTGAGTACTACGCCCTGGAAGGATTGACCGAACTCATGAACACCATTAATCTCATCAAAGACGGTTTCAACCCGGAACTCGATCTCGAGGGAATCCTCCTGACGATGTACAATCCGAGAACTAATTTGTCCCGTCAAGTCGCCGCGGAGGTGAAAAAACACTTTCCCGAGCACGTTTACCAGACCGTCATACCCCGGAACGTCCGTTTGAGCGAGGCCCCCGGCTTCGGCCAGCCGATCATTCTCTACGATGTTCATTCAAAAGGCGCCCAGGCGTATCTCAACTTCGCCGAGGAGATAATCGCACATGACCAGAAAAGCGCTGGGGCGCGGAATTAAGGCCCTCATACCAGACCGCAAGGCCGCGGAGCAAAACTCCCTGCTCCAACTTGAGATAGGTGATGTGAAACCGGGTCGGTATCAGCCCCGGCAGAAGTTCGATGCCGCCAAGCACTTGGGGCTGGTGCGGTCCATAGAGTCCCAAGGCCTCCTGCAGCCCGTGGTGGTGCAGCCGTCCGCCGGCGGTACCTACGAGCTTATCACCGGGGAGCGTCGCTGGCGGGCCGCCAAAGAAGCGGGGTTGCAAAAAATACCGGCCTTGGTGCGATCCGCTGCCGCTCCTGAATCCTTAGAAATGGCCCTCATAGAGAACATCCAGCGCGAAGACCTCAATCCCATCGAGGCCGCCCATGGCTATCAGCGGCTGATTGATGAGTTCGGCCTCACCCAGGAGAAAGTCTCCGCCAGGGTGGGAAAGGAGCGCTCTTCCATCGCCAACCACATCCGGCTCCTGAAGCTCCCCTCTGAGATCCAGGAAGACGTCTCCGAGGGTCGCTTGAGCATGGGACACGCTCGCTGCCTTCTCTCTCTCACCGGGAGGGAGAAACAGCTCCAGGCAAGAAAGATTATCCTTTCCCGTACCCTTTCCGTCCGTGAGGCAGAGCGGTTGGTAAAGCGCCTTTCCCAGCCCCCTCCGGGACCATCCGGCCAAAAACCCACCAGGGATGTCCACCTCGCCCATCTGGAAAGCACCCTCCGGCGGGCCCTGGGCACCAAGGTGGCTATCCGTCCCTCAGGGCAGGGCGGGAAAATTGAAATACACTATTTCACCGGCGACGAACTGGACAGGCTTTCGGAGCACCTGTTGAGAAAGGAGGCATGATGAGCTTCCCGGCAAAGATCTTCAAAGAGGAGGAGAAGTCGATGAAGAAGGAGAAGTTTCTCGGCGGTAGGGACAACCTTAACGCTTTCCTCGGGGAGGGTACCAGCTTCAAGGGCTCCCTGACTTTTGAGGGTACGGTTCGGATTGACGGGCGCCTCGAAGGCGAGGTCTTTACTAAAGACACCCTCGTGGTGGGTGAGGGCGCTACCGTTCATGCCACCATCAAGGCCGGAGTCGTCATCATCAGCGGGGCCGTGCACGGAAACATCACCGCGGACAAAAAGGTTCAGATCCATTCCTGCGGCCGCCTTTTTGGAAACATCAGCACCCCTTCCCTGACTATCGAGGAGGGCGTAATATTCGAGGGGGGCTGTACCATGGGGAAAAAGCCCGACACCCTCGCCGAGAAGAAGGTTCACGAACTGGCTTCCCTGACACCGGAGGAGATCCTGATCAAGTAGCTCTGCGGCCGCGCTTCGCCAGGGTTTCCAACGCTTTTCACAGCGGTGGTGCGATCACCGCCTCCTCACCGTCCCCAGACCCCCTTGCTCCCCTCTACTAGATACCCTTATCAAGGCTTTCTCCCTTTTTCGTGTCTGTGCTCCCGACATCCTCTCCCGCATTTCTTGACACTTCAGCTTGTTTGTGGTAGATACTTTTGTTTGGTTTTTCAAGTTGTTCTGTTGCCCGGAGGGGGTAGATATCGGTTGTGATCAGTCTCGACGTCACACTCCTTGTTCAGATGGCCCTTTTTCTGGCCTTCACCGTTTTTCTCCATTTTTCTCTGCTCCGGCCCTTGGGACATTACTTCGCGCGGCGGCAGGCGGCCCTGGATCAACTCCGCTCG
>JAUVQV010000016.1 GCA_030597995.1 Candidatus Rokuibacteriota bacterium | reverse complement strand
TCTTCAAGACGCTCTGCGAAGAGGAGAAACATCATCTCAAGTACCTGAGTGAACGCCTCCGGGAGTGGCAGGACACCGGGAAGGTCACGGTGGCAAAGCTCGAGACCTCCATCCCCACCCACGAGGTCATTGAGGAGAGAGCGAGAAAGCTCAGGGAGAGGGTTGCCGCCGAGCCCGGCGGCACACACGACACTGAACTCGAACTGCTCAAAAAGGCCCTCCAGGTGGAGGTGGAGACGAGCAATTTCTACCAGGAGATGGTCAGGACACTGGACGCCGAGGGGCAGAAGATGTTCGAGCGCTTCGTGGAGATCGAGGAGGGGCATCAGGCCATAGTCCAGGCCGAGATCGATTCCGTGAGCGGGACCGGCTTCTGGTTCGACACCCCAGAGTTCAGACTTGAGATGGGCTAGGGAGAGCGCCTCGTGAAGCTGGAAGATCACCCCACGGGCACACGTTGCTTCACAGAGAAAATTAGGCCTTATCAAAGCAACCGGTCGAGCACCAATCCCACCTCCCTGGCCCACTGGGAAGATCTCTGATGATTCGGAGAGGTTCCCCAATCTCCTTCTCCGGGAAGGCCACCTTCTCGCGGATGCCGAGCGGGGCACTCTTGTGGTTCAGCCCCAGGATAATAAGACAGAAACAGCGTATCCCAGAGATAAGGCGAAACCAAAACGAAGCTGGGGTATCATAAAAGACGGTCCGATGTGTGAAAACCACTAACCAAAGGGAGGCACACGATGGCTCGACTTCCGAAACAGTACGTGCGCATCAAGAGAAAATTCAAGGGATATTCGGAGGCTCTCGACAAACTCGGTGGTGCGGTGCGGGCGGCCGGACCTCTGGACGAGAGGACGTCCCACTTGATCCAGCTTGCCGCCGCGGCCTCCATCAGGTCGGAAGGTGCGGTGCACTCGCACACCAGGAGGGCCCTTGAAGCGGGAGCCAAACCGAGTGAGATCTACCACACGATACTTCTGCTGACCAACACCACCGGGTTTCCGACGGTCGCGGCCGCGATGAGCTGGGCCGAGGACGTCCTCAAGAAAAAATGAGATGCCGTTAAAAGTCCACCGGCCCTGCGGCTCAAAGACAAGAAGTCGTCCCGCCTAGCCCTCCTTTGACAAAGGCCGATCACTGTGCTCGAATCTCACCGGGCAGGCTGGAGTCAGCCTGCCGAGAGGGATACTCGATGATCGCCACGCTGGAGACGAAGGGCCGTTTTCTCGAAAACATAGAGAGAACCCCCTCGGTCGTGAGCTTCAGGTTCGCACTTCAAGAAAAAATAAACTTTCTTCCTGGACAGTACCTGCAGCTCATGTTCGACCCCGGGAGGGGGGACAACCGGGCACTGAACCACCTCCTCTCCTTTTCCTCGTCCCCGACGAGGGACTACGTGGAGGTCACCAAGAAGCTCAGCGAGAGCGAATTCTCCCGGAGGCTGACGGAGCTCCGCCCGGGCGACGAGGTCAGCTTCAGGGGGCCGATGGGGCGCTGCGTCTTCCGGGACGACTACCGTTCGATCGGTTTTCTCATTGGCGGCATAGGAATTACCCCGGTCATCTCGATCGTGAACCACATCGTGGAACGGCAGCTGCCCACCGATGCCGTCCTCTTCTACTCCAACCGAACGGAGTCGGAGATCGCCTTCCGGGCGGAGCTCGAGTCCCTGCAGGCGGCCTCGTGCGGCTTCCGCTTTCTCTGCACGCTGACGCGCGAGGAGCCGAGCGACGACCGCTGCCTCCGCGGCAGGGTCGGCAAAGACCTGGTGCTGAGAGAGGTGAGCGACCCGCTGGAGCGGATCTTCTTCATCTTTGGGCCGCCCCGGATGGTGGAGACGATGCAAGCCCTGTGCGAGGAGATCGGCTGCCCGAAGGAGAAGGTGCGGGTCGAGAGCTTCGCCGGCTATTAGTCCGATCCCGGGGGAAGCGCCGCCGACAGAGGACAATACCCCATCGGCCCGCTCCGCACTTTCATTTTCCACACTCACTTTCGCGATCTGCAGGCGATATCCTTGGGTTGAATCTTTCGACACGATTCAATGCTCCTCTCGCAAAGGCTCCGTCATCTACAAGACAAAGATGGTGAATGGCCCAAACAGGAACTTTCAGGTTTACGATCCGCTCGAACTCGACGTGGAATGGGGACCGTCTCGTGACGGAGTACCGGAAACCCTTTGATTTGCTGGCAGTTACGAACACCGCCTACCTAAAAGAAAAGGCCGCTTTTCCTGAGAAAAACAGCCTTTTTAACATTTGGCTCCCCGGGTAGGACTCGAACCTACAACCTAGTGGTTAACAGCCACCCGCTCTGCCGGTTGAGCTACCGGGGAATAACCTCACCGCCGACTCAGGCGCTGCCGGGGCGCACTTTACCCTCGAGACGCGCCCGCGGCAGACGCAATACAATAAACATCAGATTTTTGCCTGTCAAGGTAATGACTCCCTGCAGAAAGCCGCGGTGACGGAAATCGGGATCGTTCCCTTCACCCCCCCTGTCCCTGCCGGAGCTCTATCAACACCAGGCGGGCGACGGACTTCAGAGTGGTGAAGACCCCGACACCGGTAGTCGCAACCCCCTCGAAGTCCGGCTGTCCGTCAGGGTTGATGAGGACCTTCATCTCGGTGACGGATGTGATGTTGGGCAGGTCTCGCTTGTTGTACTGGATGACATAGGGGAGCTTGTCCAGGTCGTAGCCCTGTTCCTGGAGGTTGAGCCGGAGGTTCTCGAGGCTCTCGGCGTTGGCCTCCATACGTTCCACCTGGGAGTCGGCCACGAAGACCACTCCGTCCACCCCCTTGAGGATCAGCTTCCGCGAGGCATCGTAGAAGACCTGACCGGGAACAGTGTAGAGATGGAAACGGACTTTAAAGCCGCGTATGCTCCCCAGGGCCAGGGGTAAAAAGTCGAAAAAGAGGGTGCGCTCAGTCTCGGTGGCCAGGGAGATCATCTTGCCGCGGATGCCGGGATTGGTCTTCTTGTAGATATATTGGAGATTGGTGGTCTTGCCGCACAGGCCGGGACCGTAGTAGACAATCTTGCAATTGATCTCCCGGGAGGCGTAGTTGATAAATGACATGAAATTCCTCCCGTCAGCGGAAGAGGTTGTCGATGTCGTCTTCGGTGATCTCGGCGAAGGGCGACTGGGCTCCTACACCGTTGGTATTCTGTTGCTCCGTCGTGTGGACGATGGTCTCGAAGATGCGGGCCAGGCTTTCCGACGCCCTCTTCACCCGCAGCCGGACCAGCCCCAGAGAGGTGCGGTTGTCGAATATCACCACCAGGATCACCCGGTCTCCCACCAGGGAGATGTGGAGGTGGTCCCGCTCTCCCTCGTGGAAGAGGATGGAGAATTCCTTTTCTCCCAGGAGGTTTGCCAGACCGCCGGTCGCGGCGATGGTGCCGGCGGTGAGAGAGGCCAGGGACGTGGTGTCGATATCGCCGGCGTCACCGGAAGAGGCGATGAGCTGGCCGTTCTTGTCAACGAGAAACACTGTCTTGGCGCTGGCGTCGCGGCAGAGTTTTTCTACCTCCTTGACGATTTCCTTGAACTCTTCCTCGAAGAGGACCATGTCGGTGTTGGTCGTCAAAGGCCTTTCCCCCGCTTCTCTTTTGCTCCGATCGCTGATCTGTGAATTATACTAATAAAATGCCGCGTTTCGCAATAACACCACCCCACGTTCGGGCTGGTGGGCGGCCCCCTGCGTAGTGGGCCTTTCTGTAACCGGTCGGGGGTGGAAGCCGCTTACTCCAAGGCCGCGAGCTTCTGCAACCACTCCCATTCCCGGTCGATTCCCTCCTGTAAAGCGGTCAGGATGTGCTCGTTCTCAGGGGCGAAGAGGTGCCGGAAACGGCCCTGAGGCTTCAACCACTCGGTGACCGGCCTTTTTTCCCGGGGCCGGTAGTTGATGGTTACCTTCCGTTTCTCCACCTCGTAGAGAGGCCAGAAACAGGTGTTCACCGCCACCCGCAGGATGTCGATGGATTTCGCGGGCTGGCTTCTCCACCCCCGGTGGCAGGTGGAGATGACATTCAGGAAGCTCGGGCCCTCGGTGGCCAGTGCCTTTTTGGTCTTGAGCATCAGGTCCCGCCAGTGCGAGGGGGAGGCCTGGGCGGCATACGGGATGTCGTGAGCGGCGATGATGGCTGTAAGGTCCTTCCGCCACTGCTGCTTCCCCGGGATGACGCTCCCCTTGGGGCTGGTGGTCGTCGCCGCTCCGAGCGGGGTGGAACTGGAGCGCTGGATCCCGGTGTTCATGTAGGCCCCGTTGTCGTAGCAGACGTACAGAAAATCGTGACCGCGCTCGATGGCCCCCGAGAGGGACTGCAAGCCGATGTCGTAGGTCCCGCCGTCGCCGCTGAAGGCGACGAACTTCAAGACTTTATCGGCCGGGATCTTCCCCTGTTTCTTCAGCGACTGGTACATCGCCTCCATCCCGGTGATGGTGGCGGCGGCGTTCTCGAAGGCGCTGTGGAACCACGGCACCCTCCAGGAGGTAAAGGGATAGATCGAGGTTCCGACCTCGAGGCAGCCGGTGGAGTTGGCCGCCAGGACCGGATAGTCCGCCGCCAACAGTATGTGACGGACGATAACCGGGGCGACGCACCCGGCGCAGAGCCGGTGGCCTCCGGCCAGAAGCTCCGGCTTGGTCGAGATCTCTTTGAGCTTGACTGAAAAACCGGCCACTGTCATTCCCTCCTCACTCCCGAACCTGCAGGTATTCGTAGCTGCTGTCCACGGTGCCGGTCTCGGCATAGGCCTTGAGCCGCCGTATCAACCGCCGGCCATCCTCCAGCGACAGGTCTCTTCCGCCCAGTCCGTAGATGAAGTTTGCCGCCAGCGGCCTCCGCGGGGTTTCATAGAGGGCGGAGCGCACCTCGTGGAAGACCGGTCCCCCGGAGGCCCCGAAAGAGTCGGACCGGTCCAGGACCGCCAGGACCTTGAGGTGCTCCAAGGCAGCGGCCAGCTCCGCCGCCGGGAAGGGGCGGAACACCCGCAGCTTCATGCTCCCGACTCGAATCCCCTCGGCCCGCATCTCGTCCACCACTTCCCTGATGGTGCCGGCGGAGGAACTGAGGGAGAGGACTCCAATCTCCGCGTCCTCGAGGCGGTAGGTGGCGAAGTTGCCGTACTGCCTCCCGGTGAGGGCGGCGAACCGCTCCGCCTGCCGGCGGATCACCTCTCCGGCCTCGGACATCGCCTCCACCTGCTGCCTCTTGTGCTCGGTGTAGTAGTCCTGGAGGTCCACCGGGCCGTAGGTCACCGGATGGTCGACATCAAGCAGGGGATAGTGCGGTCGGTATTCCCCGATAAGCTCCCGCACCCGGGTATCCTCTAAAAGCTCCAGGCGCTCAATGGAGTGGCTGATGGTAAACCCGTCCAGGCAGACCATCACCGGCAGTCGAACCTTCATCTCCTCCGAGATCGGGATGGCCTGGATCACATTGTCGTACGCCTCCTGGCCGTTTTCGGAATAGAGCTGGATCCAGCCCGAATCCCGCGCCCCCATGGAGTCGGAATGGTCGCCGTGGATGTTGAGCGGCCCGGAGAGCGCCCTGTTGACAACCGCCATCACGATCGGAAGGCGGGTCCCCGAAGCAATGTAGAGCATTTCCCACATCAGGGCCAGCCCGTTGGCGGAGGTGGCGGTCATCACGCGCCCCCCGGCGGCGGCGGCTCCGATACAGGCGCTCATGGCAGAGTGCTCGCTCTCGGTGGTCACCAGGTTGGTCGGCACCCGGCCGTCGGCCACAAACTGCGCGAAGGTCTCCATCACCTGGGTCGAGGGGGTGATCGGGTAGGCGGCGCAGACGTCGGGGGTGACCTGGCGCATGGCCTCGGCCACGGCCTCGTTCCCCGTCATGGCTGCTACTTTTTTCTTGCCCATTAGTGTCTCCTCTCGCCCCTACTCGGAAAACTCCTCTTCTCCGACCATGGTAATGGCCCTGATCTTCGACGGACACTCCTCGGCGCAGATCCCGCAGCCCTTGCAGTGATCCAGGTTGAATCTCTCGAATTTGCCGTCCTTGACACTGATCGCCGAGTCCGGGCAGAAGAGCCAGCAGAAAAGGCAGTCGGTACACTTGTCCGGGTCGTGGACCGGACGGTACGTCCGCCAGCCACCGGTGTGGTAGGCGTGCGATGTCCCCGGCTCGGTGATCACGCCACCGATAGGGATCTCTCTCCAGCCTTTCTTCTTCTCGCTCATACGCCCCTCACCTCCTGGAATCCCCGGCGCACCACCTGCAGATTCTTGTCGATGATCTCGGGTGACAGTTTTTTCCCGAACACCTCCTTGACATTCTCCAGCAGTCCCTCGAGGCCTACCACTCCGGTCGCTCTGGCCAGGGCCCCCAGCGTGGGGGTATTGGGAATGTTTTTCCCCAGCACCTCGAGTGAGATCCCGGTGGCGTCCACAGTATAGAGCGGGTTGTCGCCGAGACCGTACTTCCCTTTGACCTCGGCCGGCTGCAGGGGGCTGTTGATGACGTAGGCGGTGTTCTCGGTTGCCCCTTCTTGAAAGTCTACGGTGTTCAACAGGGTGGGGTCGATCACGATTACCACTCCGGGGTGCTCGATCTCGCAGTAGATGGAAAAAGGCACCTTCGCGATACGGTTGTACGCCCGCACCGGTGCCCCCTCCCGCTCCGGTCCATACTCTGGAAAGGCCTGGACAAAGCGTCCGGCCGCCAGGGCCGTGTCCGCCAGCACCTTGGCCGCGGAGACCGTCCCCTGCCCCGCGCGGCCGTGCCACCTGATCTCGGTTATTTCTTTCATCAGCTCTCCTCGTCAGCTATCAGAACTCAGAGTACGCCATTAAATTCCAGCAACCGACGTCTCACGCAGAGTACCCAGAATATCACGTTTTGTCCAAAAGCAAATAGTTGGTCGCTGCCGCCGGGCGTGTTATGCGTGCTTCCTGTTCTCGATGGCTTTCGTCAGGGTGATGTCGTCCAGGTACTCCAGTTCGCCGCCCACCGGGACCCCGCGGGCCAGACGAGTGACTGCCACTCCTAAAGGCTTCAGCAGCTTCCCCAGGTAGAGGGCGGTGGCCTCTCCCTCTATGGTGGGATTAGTGGCCACCACCACCTCACGAAATGCGCTGCCTTTAAGCCGCTCCACCAGCTCCTCTATCTTGAGTTCGTCCGGTCCGACTCCCTCCAGCGGCGAGAGGACCCCTCCGAGCACATGGTAGAGTCCCCGATAGGCCCTGGTTCTCTCCAGGGCCACCAGGTCGTGGGGTTCTTCAACGACACACAGCAGCTCTTTGTCACGCTCCCGGTCGGAGCAGATGGGGCAGGGGTCGGCTTCCGTCAGGTTGTAGCAGAGAGAGCAGTCTCTGGTCTTCTTCTTCACCTCCAGGATCAGCCGCGCCAGCCGCGCCGCTTCTTCACGCGGTAGCTTGAGGATGTGGAGGACCATCCTCTGGGCCGCCTTCCGTCCAACGCCCGGCAGGCGGTTAAACTCTGCGATCAGCCTGTCCGTGGATTTTGTATAACCCATTGGTGGCAATAAAGAGGGGGTTGCCCGCCGGCTACATCAAGCCCGGCAGGCCCAAACCTCCGGTTACCTTCTTGACCTCTTCCTCCATTGCCTCCTTGGCTTTCCGCAGGGACTCGTTCACCGCGGCCAGGACCAGGTCCTGGAGCATCTCGACCTCTTCGGCCCGGACCACCTCCGGGGAAATCTTCAGGTCCACCAGCTCTCCCCGGCCGTTGGCGACTGCCGTCACTACCCCGCCCCCGGCCGTCGCCTCTTCCCGGCGTTCGGCCATCTCTCCCTGCAGCTCCGCGATCCTGGCCTGCATCTGCTGCGCCTGTTTCATTAAATTTCGTATTTGCTTCACCCCTTATTCCTCCCTCACGCAGTCTTTAACGGGCTGTTTCGCTCGCGGTGCCAAACCGTCCCCCGGTCAGCATCCGCCTGATCCCCTCGCCTCACAAAAACTTAATGTCGACGACCTGTGCCTGAAAAACCGTCAGGGCCTCTTGTATCACCGGGTGCTCCAGGGACTCGCGTCGCCGCTTTTTTTTTAAGTCCGACTCTCGGACCGCATCGGCCTTCGGTTGTTTTTCCTCTTCCCCCCGCACCACCAGGCTGACCCCTACCCGGCGGCCCAAAAGCTCGTGAGCCACGCGGCGGAGCATGCTGAGGTGGTCGGTTTCCCGAAGGGTGTCCAGAAAAAGCGTATTGCCGGGATCGAAGGCGATTTCCAACTCCGACGCGCTGGTTTTCGTCACGCGACCCTGCTCCAAAAAGGAGGCGATGACCATTCCTTCCTTTCTCACCCGCTGGACGAGCCGGCGAAAGAGGTCCTCCCCGCCGTCGGTGGGCGCGAAGCTGGGAGTGTTCCCACCCTCCTGCTCTTCCCCGGCAGGGGTTTCGAGAATGAGTTTCGGCTCCTGGTCTTTCTTCTCGGGCTCTTTGGGGCGGGATTCCGATGGCGGAGCGGGGCGGGCCGACAACCTCCCCTCCGCATCTT
Source organism: Candidatus Rokuibacteriota bacterium (assembly GCA_030597995.1). Next base: position 1,234 of record JAUVQV010000016.1, on the reverse strand, counting down.
CCAGGCGCTGAAGAAGCGACTGCAAATCCTCTACCTCCTCCAGTCGGACCGCCCGAACGACCGTCAGCTCCAAAAGCATTCGAGGAAAGGAGGTTGTTTTGAGCTCGGCTTCGGAGCGGATAAACATTTCGAAGAGGGACTGGATTCTCCCGGGGCTGACGGAATCTGCCATCTCCCGGAGACGGTTCCGGCCCTCCTGAGACACGGGCACCAGTTCTGCCAGCTCCGTTGAGGCCTTGAGGACAGCCAGATGACGGAGACCATTCAAAACCTCTCGGGCAAACGCCCTCGGTTCGAGGCCGGCGCTCGCCACCCGGTCAAGGATGCGGAGACAGTCCTCACCACGCCTCTTGACCAATCCCTCCAGGAACTCAAAGACGGTAACCTCCTCCGGCAGTCCCAGGGCCTGGTAGACCTCCTGATCCTTTACCTTTTGTCCGCAGTAGGCCAGGACCTGGTCCAGGAGGCTCTCGCCGTCCCGGAGACTGCCCTCGGACGCACCGGCAATAGTGGCCAGCGCCGCCGAACTGATTTCGATCCCTTCCTCATCAGAGATCTTCCTTAACTGGGCCTGGATTTCCTCGCGGCTCAAAAGACGGAAGTCGAAACGCTGGCACCGGGACTGAATCGTGATCGGGACCCTGGAGACCTCAGTGGTTGCGAAGACAAATTTCACGTGCGAGGGGGGTTCCTCCAGGGTCTTCAGGAGGGCGTTGAACGCCTCCTTGGTCAGCATGTGGACTTCATCGATCACGTAGATCTTCATGCGGGCCGCCGCCGGGGCGTAACGGACGTTCTCTCGCAGTTCCCGGATCTCGTCTATTCCGCGGTTGGAGGCGCCGTCGATCTCCAGGACGTCGAGCGAGCGTCCCTCTGTTACCTCCCGGCAGTGACGGCAGCGATTGCAGGGGTCCGGAGTGGGCCCGTGCTCGCAGACGAGGGCCTTGGCCAGGAGTCGGGCGGTGGTAGTCTTCCCCACCCCCCTGCTGCCGGTCAAAAGAAACGCGTGGGGAACCCTCTCTGCCCGGACAGCGTTCTGGAGAGTGCGGGTCACGTGCTCCTGCCCCACCACCTCTTCGAACTTCTGTGGACGCCACTTCAGGGCCAGAACCCGGTACGTCATCGTCTCCGAACCTTTGGGCCTGTGAGAAAATATCTTGTCCATTCTGGGCGACGATTCATCCCTGCTGACGGCGTTGCTCCTCCTCGAAATAGCCCTGCTATTCCTGTGTCG
>JAUVQV010000011.1 GCA_030597995.1 Candidatus Rokuibacteriota bacterium | reverse complement strand
ATGGCTGGATTTCGAGTTCGACACCAAAGATGTGCTGAACGCCCGGATTGATCGAAGGCGCAAGTTCCTCGCGACCACCTTTCTTCAGGCCATGGGTTTGTCACGCCAGGAAATCCTGGATCTGTTTTTCCAGTTGAACACCGTGACCCAGTCCTCACCCTCGATGTTCACAAAATCGCTGGATGCAGAACTCGACCTGGGGCACAAGGTAAGGCGCAATATCCTGCACCCGAAGACAAAAGAGGTCCTGGTAAAAGAGGGTCACAAGTTGACGGGATCCGTACTCAAAAAGCTCAAAGCCGCCGGGGTGAAAGAGATGCCGCTCGCCCCGGAGGAATTGCTCGGACAGAGTATATCTCGGGATGTGGTCGACCCGGAAAAAGGCAAGGTCTTATTTGAGAGCAATTCCACTATCGACGAAGAGGTTCTGGCCAAACTCCAGGAGAAGGCGATTCCCCGATTTGAGGTTCTTGCGATAGACGGAATCCACTCGACTGCCCATCTCCGTGACACACTGGCCCTCGATTCAATCCGCTCCCAGAAGGAAGCCCTGGTGGAGATCTACAAGAGGATGCGTCCCGGTGAACCGCCGACCCTGGAAACGTCCAAGACCTTTTTCGAAAACCTCTTTTTCAACTCTAAACGCTATGACCTGTCCCCCGTCGGGCGGATGAAGTTGAACCTGAAGCTTGGCCTCCGGGAGCCGACTGACAACAGGGTCTTGACGCGGGAAGATATCATCGAAACCATACGGCGGCTGATCCGAATCCCGGCCGGACAAGGCCGGGCCGATGATGTCGACCATCTCGGCAACCGGAGGGTCAAATCTGTAGGGGAACTCCTGGAAAACCAGTTCCGTATCGGTCTGGTGCGCATGGAAAGAGCTATCAAGGAGAGGATGGCGGTGCAGGACCTTGAGACCCTCATGCCCCATGATCTCATCAACGCCCGCCCGGTTGACGCTGCGATCAAGGAGTTTTTCGGATCCAGCCAGCTCTCGCAGTTCATGGATCAAACGAATCCGCTGGCCGAGATCACTCACAAGCGGCGGCTTTCCGCCCTCGGGCCGGGTGGTTTAACCCGGGAGAGGGCAGGCTTCGAGGTTCGGGACGTCCATCCCACTCACTATGGGCGGGTGTGCCCCATTGAGACGCCGGAGGGACCCAACATAGGTCTTATCACTTCCCTCTCCACATATGCCAGGGTGAACGAATACGGCTTTATCGAGACGCCTTATCGCAAGGTGAGTGACGGTCGAGTGACAAACGAGGTTCATTTTCTCAGCGCCGACGAGGAGGACCAGCACGTCATCGCGCAGGCCAACACCGCGCTTGACGGCCGGGGAAAATTTCTCAGTCCCAGGGTCTCGGCTCGAAGAGGTGGAGATTTCATCCTGGCCAGTCCCAAGGAAGTTGAGTTTATGGACGTTTCGCCGAAGCAGATAGTCAGCGTTGCGACCGCACTGATACCTTTCCTCGAGCATGACGATGCCAACCGGGCCCTTATGGGCTCCAACATGCAACGCCAAGCGGTCCCCCTCCTGGTTCGGGAGGCCCCACTGGTTGGAACAGGAATGGAGTCCATTGCCGCCCGTGATTCCGGGGTAACGATTATGGCCCCCTTCGACGGTATTGTCGAAAAAGTGGAGGCCAGCCGGATCATACTCCACAGCCTGGACAAGAACCGGGACGATTCCGGCAAACTGGAAGTTTTCAACCTTGTCAAGTACCGCCGCTCGAATCAGAACACCTGTGTCAATCAAATACCGATTGTAAGAGAAGGACAATTGGTGAAGAAGGGTGACTCCCTGGCGGATGGCCCGGCTACCGAGCGCGGCGAACTCGCCCTGGGGCGGAACATACTGGTGGCTTTCATGCCTTGGGGCGGGTACAACTTCGAGGACGCCATCTTGGTCAGTGAGCGGCTGGTGCGGGAGGATGTTTTCACCTCCATCCATATTGAGGAATTCAACATCGAGGCTCGGGACACGAAGCTCGGCAAGGAAGAAATTACCCGCGACATCCCCAACGTAAGCGAGGAGGCCCTGCGCAACCTGGACGACTCGGGAATCATTCGCATCGCGGCCGAGGTCAAATCGGGCGACATTCTGGTGGGGAAAGTCACTCCGAAAGGAGAGACTCAGCTCACTCCCGAGGAGAAGCTTCTCCGGGCGATTTTTGGAGAGAAGGCCGGCGACGTGCGTGACTCTTCCCTGGTAACGCCGCCGGGGATAGAAGGCACCGTGATCAACGTTAAGGTTTATTCCCGCCGGGGGGTGGACAAAGATGAGCGGACGAAGGCCATTGAGGACGAGGAGATCGAGCGTCTGAAACGGGACCTCAAGGACGAGATTAAGATAGTCCGGGAGGAGGAAACCAAGAGGCTTATCCATCTCTTCGCCGGCAAGCCTGCTCCCAAAAGGATCGCAGCGAAGAAGTCCAGCAGAAAAACACTTCTCAAGGCCGGCGCGAAGATGACTGAGGAGGTCTTGCGCGAAGCGGACTGGAGCCAGCTTTTGGGCCCCAAGGTCCTCACGAACGACAAGCTCCGGGAGGAGGTGGACAGGATCCGGGAGCGGGCCGAGGAACAGGTTCGTCTTCTCAAGGCGGTGTATGAGGAGAAAGTCAACCGTTTGAAGAAGGGCGATGAACTTCCGCCCGGAGTGATCAAACTGGTCAAAGTGTACGTGGCCATCAAGAGGAAACTCTCCGTCGGCGACAAGATGGCCGGGCGGCATGGGAACAAGGGAGTGGTCTCCATGATCCTCCCGGTGGAGGACATGCCCTACCTTCCGGACGGGCGCCCGGTCGACATTGTGCTCAATCCTCTGGGGGTGCCCTCACGAATGAATGTGGGCCAGATCTTGGAGACCCACCTGGGGTGGGTGGCTAAGACCTTGGGTGAGGCAGTGGCCCAGTTTGCACAGCAGGCCAGCGCGACTGATCTGCGCCGCCATTTCAGGAAGATCTACCCTCAGAAAGAGGTCCAGGAGCAGCTGGAGAAGATGAGCCGGGACGACCTTCAGAGGTTGGCTCGTGAACATCGCCGCGGAGTGCGCACCTCGACACCGGTTTTCGACGGCGCCTCGGAGGCCGAGATCAAAAAGATGCTGCTCGAGGCGGGGTTGCCGCAGAACGGCAAGACGACTCTTTTTGACGGAAGGTCCGGCGCACCTTTCGACCAGGAAGTAACGGTCGGCTATATTTACATGATGAAGCTCCACCATCTGGTGGACGACAAGATCCACGCGCGTTCCATCGGACCTTACAGCCTGGTCACTCAGCAGCCGCTGGGAGGGAAAGCCCAATTCGGCGGACAGCGATTTGGGGAGATGGAAGTGTGGGCCCTTGAGGCGTACGGGGCAGCGTATATCCTTCAAGAGATACTCACAGTCAAATCCGACGATGTAGTAGGCCGGACGAAGGTGTACGAATCTATCGTGAAGGGGCGCAACCTCCACCAGGCCGGTTTGCCGGAGTCTTTCAACGTATTGGTGAAGGAACTTCAGGGGTTGGGTTTGGATGTTGAACTGATCGAGCAGCGCTCCGGGGGGGGAAGTAAACCGTGATGGCGAGGAATTTTCACAATCACAAAGGGGGAAAGTTCATTGGACAGCCTCTTTAGCCTTTTTGAAAAACACAAGGACCCGACTCAGTTTAAAGGGATCCGCATCGCCCTGGCCTCGCCTGACAAGATCCGGTCTTGGTCTCACGGTGAGGTAAAGAAGCCCGAGACCATCAATTACCGGACCTTCAAGCCGGAGCGGGACGGGCTCTTTTGCGCCAAGATTTTCGGTCCGACGAAAGACTGGGAGTGTAACTGCGGGAAATACAAGCGTATGAAACACCGCGGTGTGGTCTGTGACAAGTGTGGAGTGGAAGTCATCCAGTCCAAAGTGCGAAGAGAGAGGATGGGTCACATTGAGCTGGCCAGTCCCGTTTCCCATGTCTGGTTTTTCAAAAGTCTCCCCTCCAGGATCGGGACCATCCTGAACATCACGCTTCGGGATCTGGAGCGCATCCTCTATTTTGAGTCTTATGTGGTCATCAAACCGGGACCGGCAGGGGTCAAGGAGCAAGAGCTTATCACCGATGAGAAGTATCGGCAGCTGCACCTCGAGTACGGGGATGAGTTCCAGGCGGGCATGGGAGCAGAGGCCGTCAAGGAATTACTCCGGAAGCTGGAGGTCGATAAGCTTGCCGAGGAATTGCGGGGGAAGATGCTCGAGACCGTCTCCGCCCAGGCCAGAAAGAAAATCGTCAAGCGTCTCAAGGTAGTTGAGGCCTTCCGCAAGTCCGGGAGTAAGCCGGAGTGGATGATCTGCGACGTCATCGCGGTCATCCCGCCGGAACTGCGGCCCCTGGTACCGCTGGACGGTGGTCGATTCGCCACCTCGGACCTGAACGACCTCTACCGGAGGGTGATCAATCGCAACAACCGCTTGCGTCGTCTCCTGGAGCTCAAGGCCCCGGACATCATTATCCGGAATGAGAAAAGGATGTTGCAGGAGGCGGTGGATGCGCTTTTCGACAACGGACGACGCGGGCGGGTGATTCGAGGCCCCAACAAGAGACCCCTTAAATCTCTCTCAGACATGCTCAAGGGGAAACAGGGGCGCTTCCGGCAGAATCTGCTCGGGAAGAGAGTAGACTATTCCGGGCGTTCTGTCATCGTTGTCGGCCCGGAACTGAAGCTCAACCAATGCGGCCTTCCCAAGAAGATGGCCCTGGAGCTTTTCAAGCCGTTCATCTACCACAAGCTGGAGCAGAAGGGGCTGGCGACGACCCTCAAGAACGCCAAGAAGATGGTGGAAAATGAAGTGCAGGAAGTCTGGGACGTGCTCGAAGAGGTGACCACTGAACATCCGGTCATGCTCAACCGGGCTCCAACACTGCATCGCCTTGGGATCCAGGCCTTCCAGCCGCTCCTGATCGAGGGGAAGGCCATTCGGCTCCATCCCCTGGTGTGCGCTGCCTTTAACGCCGATTTCGACGGTGACCAAATGGCGGTTCATGTGCCACTTTCGCAGGAGTCTCAGGAAGAGGCCCGGCAACTCATGATGGCCTCCAACAACATCCTGTCTCCTGCGAACGGAAGGCCACTGGCGGTACCTTCTCAGGATATCGTGCTGGGCTGTTATTACCTGACCCAGGTTAGAGACGGTTGCCGGGGGGAGGGAAAAAGGTTCTCAGGCATTGGAGAAGTGCGCCTGGCTTATGACCACGACATAGTGGACCTCCACGCCAGGATTGTCGTTCAAATAGAAGGGGAAAAAGTCGAGACCACCACCGGCCGCGTCCTGATGTACGAAATTCTCCCGCATACTCTGCCTTTCAGCCTGGTTAACGGCATTATGAGGAAAAAAGAGATGACCCAGCTGATCGACTATTCTTTCCGTCACCTGGGAAGGGAGAGGACTGTCGCTCTCCTGGACGACATCAAGAATCTGGGATACCGCTACGCTACCTTCGCCGGCATCTCGATATCCATTGACGACATGACCATACCGGGCAAGAAGAAAAGCCTGGTGGAAGGCGCCCTCAAGGAAGTGGAGGCGGTCGAGAGCCAGTATGCGGACGGCTTGATTACCAGAGGGGAAAAATATAACAAGGTGATCGATGTCTGGGCGCACACGACCGAGATGGTAGCTGAGACAATGTTGCAGGAGTTGCAGTATGAGAAAAAGGTCGACCAGGGCAGTTCCCAGAAGTTCAATCCCATTTTTATGATGATTGATTCCGGAGCCCGTGGGAGTTCCCAGCAGATCCGTCAACTGGCGGGAATGAGGGGGTTGATGGCCAAGCCCTCCGGGGAGATTATCGAGACCCCGATCACCTCCAATTTCCGTGAGGGATTGACGGTGTTGGAATACTTCACCTCTACCCACGGCGCCCGCAAGGGTCTGGCTGATACCGCCCTCAAGACCGCGAATTCCGGCTACCTCACCCGCCGCCTGGTAGATGTCGCTCAAGACGTCATCGTGACCGAGGAGGACTGTGGTACGGTCGATGGGATCGTGGTCAGCGCCATTGTCGAAGGGGGTGAAATAATAGAGCCCCTCAAAGAGCGGATTCTGGGGCGGGTAGCCTTGGATGATATAAAGGACCCTTTTACGAATGAAATCCTGGTGCAGGGCAACCAGGAGGTAAACGAGGCCCTGGCGGAAATGATTGAAGAAGCGGGCCTCGAAAGAGTCCGGATCCGGTCGGCACTGACATGCGAAACCAAGAACGGTGTGTGTATCCGCTGCTACGGCCGGGATCTGGCCCGCGGAAATTTGATTCGGCTGGGTGAGGCGGCCGGCGTAATCGCGGCCCAATCTATCGGCGAACCTGGAACCCAGCTTACCATGCGTACTTTCCACATCGGGGGAACGGCCAGCCGGATCATCGAGCAGACGACGCTGGAGGCGAAAAACGCCGGCACTGTTCGCTACCTGGACCTCAAGACCGTTCGGAACAAGGATGGAGACTGGGTGGTCATGAACCGCAACGGTGGCATCGCCGTATTCGACGAGAGCGGACGCGAGAGGGAGAAGTACCCGGTGGTCTACGGTGCCAAGATTAAGGTTAAGAACAGCCAGGAGGAGTCCTCCGGGCAGACCATCGTGGAATGGGACCCTTACACCCTGGCTATCCTGACCGATGTCACGGGCCGCGTGAAGTTCGGTGATATTCTGGAGGGCGTGACGGTCAAGGAAGAAGTGGACAGCGCCACCGGTTTCGCCCGCAAGGTTATCTTGGAAACCCAGGACCCGGACGTCCGACCCAGGGTGTCAATCAAGGATGAGACCAGTAAGACTTCCGGCAGATACCTCCTGCCGGCCGGCGCAAACATCATGGTGGCCGAAGGAGACGAGATTGCGGCCGGAGACGTCATTGCCAAGATCCCGCGGGAAACCACTAAGACCAAGGACATCACCGGAGGTCTGCCCCGAGTAGCGGAACTCTTCGAGGCCCGCAAACCGAAAGAGCAGGCGGTGATCAGTGAGATCAACGGGTCCATTCGGCTCGGCGGGTTTGTGAAGGGGATGCGCAAGGTGGTTGTGGAAGGAGAAGCCGGGTTGTCCAAAGAGTACCTGGTGCCCAAAGGAAAGCACATCAACGTGCACGACGGGGATCAGGTGCGGGCTGGTGAGCCCCTGATGGACGGCTCGGCCAATCCCCACGACATTCTCAGCATCTTGGGGGTGAAGGAGATGCAAAAATATCTCGTGAATGAAGTCCAGCAGGTGTACAGCCTTCAGGGGGTTAAGATCAACGACAAACATATCGAGATTATTGTCCGCCAGATGCTGAAGAAAATAGTGGTGGAAGACGTTGGGGACAGCGAGTTCATTGTTGGGGAGCAGGTAGATAAATTTATCTTCGAAGACGAAAACCGTGCCGTGTTAGAGAGGGGAGCGCGGCCGGCGACGGGCCGCCCAATCCTCCTGGGAATCACCAGGGCCTCGCTCTCTACCGAGAGTTTCATCTCGGCCGCTTCTTTCCAGGAGACGACCAAGGTCCTGACGGAGGCCGCGATCTGTGGAAAAGTTGACAACCTGAGGGGCTTAAAGGAAAACGTGATTATGGGTCGGCTCATACCGGCCGGCACCGGTTTCAGCTACTACCAGCAGTTGCGCGAACTGCGGGCGGGGAGGAAAGAGGACGAGAAACAAGAGCTTTCGGTGTGGGATAGCACTGCCTGAGGGGTTGTGATGCTGAAAGCGGGAAAGAGAGGGAAATCAAAAAAAGGTCTTGACAGAACAGTTGGTAATAGATAAACTTTCGAAGTTTCAGGGATAAGTTTTGAGATTGGCCTTGTCACTGAACCAGAAAGGGCAATTTACTTAATAAAGCCAACCACATAACTCATTAGCGAGGAAGGCGGCTTGGTCGCCTTTTTGTTTTTTTGTGAGGAGAATATGCCGACGCTGAATCAGTTGGTGCGCAAGGGGCGCAAACCTGTGTACAAAAAGACCAGTTCCGCTGCCCTGCGAGGATCCCCGCAAAAGAGAGGCGTGTGCATCCGGGTGTACACCACTACTCCGAAGAAACCGAACTCCGCGCTACGAAAGGTGGCCCGGGTGCGACTGACGAATGGCACGGAAGTGACCGCGTATATACCCGGTGTCGGTCATAATCTCCAAGAGCATTCCATGGCTCTGGTGCGCGGAGGGCGGGTGAAAGACCTGCCGGGGGTTCGTTACCACGTTGTCCGAGGCAGCCTGGACACCCTCGGAGTGGAGGATCGCAGGCAGGGAAGGTCCAAGTATGGAGCCAAACGGCCCAAAGGCTGAGCGGCAGTCCGATGGAAGGGTGGTCACATTGAGAAGCGGGGATTTCGCACATGTCTAGAAGACGGGAGATCACCAAGCGGGAAACCATCCCCGACCCTATCTATCATTCCCAGTTGGTCACGAAGTGTATCAACGTGATAATGTTGCAGGGAAAAAAGAGTCTGGCAGAGAAAATATTTTACAGCGCCATGGAGATTGTCAGAGACAAGTCCAGCGAGGATCCTCTCAAGATATTCCAAAAGGCGGTCGACAACACCAGACCCGTCGTTGAGGTTAAATCCCGCCGGGTGGGCGGGTCGACTTATCAGGTCCCGGTGGACGTGCGGCAGGAACGGCGACTCGCCCTTGCCTTGCGGTGGCTGACCCATTTTTCTAGGAAGCGGCCGGAAAAAACTATGGCCGATAAGCTCGCGGCGGAGATTCTCGATGCCTCCCGGAACATGGGGAGTACCGTCAAGAAGCGGGAAGATACTCACCGTATGGCCGAGGCCAACAAGGCCTTTGCCCATTATCGCTGGTAGCGTGTCGGCGGGAATAATATTGCTTCTCGTTATGGTTAAGGAAACACTCCTCGCACTTGGTGAAGAGAGATGAAGAGTTCGGCGGAGGGCAGGCAGGTACCACTCGAGAAGACCAGAAATATCGGCATTATGGCGCATATCGATGCCGGTAAAACCACCACTACCGAGCGCGTCCTGTATTACACCGGTGTCTCGCACAAGATCGGGGAAGTCGACGATGGCTCAACGGTGATGGATTGGATGGAGCAGGAGCAGGAACGAGGCATCACTATTACCTCCGCAGCCACCACATGTTTTTGGAGAGACTACCGAATCAACATTATCGACACCCCGGGCCATGTGGATTTTACCGTGGAAGTGGAGCGGTCGCTGCGGGTTCTGGACGGGGCAGTGGCGATCTTTTGTGCGGTTGGGGGAGTCGAGCCGCAGTCCGAAACCGTGTGGCGTCAAGCTGACAAGTATCGTGTACCCCGCATTGCTTTTGTCAACAAGATGGATCGGACCGGAGCGGACTTTGAACGGGTCTTGGAAATGATCCGGGTACGGCTGGGAGCGCATGCGGTCCCCATCCAACTGCCAGTTGGAGCCGAGGAGAGCTTCCGGGGTGTTGTGGACCTGATTCGCATGCGAGCTTTGATCTGGGATGATGAAAAACTGGGGGCCACCTGGCATGAGGAGGCGGTTCCGGAAGAGTTGCGCCCTGAAGCGGAACGGTGCCGGGCAAAATTGCTCGAGGTCCTCTGCGAGAAGGATGTCAATTTGCTGGAGAGATTCATAGACGGCGAGGTGATCAGCGAGGCGGAGATAAGGGAGAGATTGCGCCGTGGGACCGTGGCCATGGATTTTGTCCCGGTGTTTTGCGGGGCCTCTTTTCGAAACAAGGGGGTGCAGCCGTTGCTGGAGGCGGTGGTGGACTATCTTCCAAGTCCTTTGGATGTCCCCCCTATCAAGGGGGTGGCGCCTGACAGCCGACAGGAGATTTTCCGCCACGCGGATGACTCCGGGCCTTTTGCGGCGCTGGCGTTCAAGATCGTTACCGACCCCTATGCGGGACAGCTCACCTTCTTCCGCGTGTATTCCGGGCGTCTCCGGAGCGGGGAGACGGTCTTAAACTCCTGCCGCGGCAGACGAGAGAGGATCGGCCGTCTGCTCAAGATGCATGCCAATAAGCGCCAGGAAATCCGGGAGGTTTTTTCAGGGGATATCGCTGCCGCCGTTGGTCTCAAAGACACGGTAACGGGCGACACCCTCTGCGACCCGGGGCAGCCGATACTCCTTGAGGCAATTGACTTTCCCGAGCCGGTCATCTCTATAGCCATCGAGCCCAGAACCAAAATCGACGAAGAGAAACTCAGTCATTCCCTTTTCAAGCTCT
>JAUVQV010000171.1 GCA_030597995.1 Candidatus Rokuibacteriota bacterium | reverse complement strand
TTGTCGGCATCCGCACCCCTTGATATGAAACGACCGAACAGATACAGCGCGCCCAGGGCCAGCACGCACAACGCCGCGAACATCCATCCCGGCCAGGAGGGCAATCGCGTGATCCTGTCCCTCACGCCGGGGCTGGATGACAGGGCGTCGATCAGCAATGCTCCGCCCAGGCATAGAATAGAAACCTCGATCAGGAGAGGGAGCGCGTTCCATCCCCGGATCGTAACCGGCGCAATCCAGGCGTCGATCAGTGCACCCGCCAGCACCGCCCCGATCTGCATACTCCGCTCGCGCCACACTGCGCGCCTGTCCGACCGCGTCGAATCCATCCCGGCCAGGACCAACAGGAAAATGCCGGCAAAAGGCACAAAGCCGAACCGGTTCAGCACCAGCATCAGGAGCAGGAGCGAAATGAGCACCGAGGAATAGATTCCCCGGCCGCGAGAGGGGAGCAGCAGCCCCAGGGTGAGAACCAAGAGGAGGCCCAGCATTTCCGAAACCGGGGTGTGCGTGTGGTACAACCATATGGGTTGCGACACGAGAAGGAGCACCGAAAAAACGGCGTGCGGCCTGCCCGTGCCCTGTGATACCAGGGAGAGGAATACAAAGAGCACCAGAAGTCCCAGAACGGCATTGACCCGAAGCGCGGCCTGCAATCCCCCGCCGCGGTGCAGGAGGGCAATCGCGGAAGGCGTGAGCCGGAAGAATTCGAAATCGAAGGCGCCCCGGGCGGCGTCAACAGCCACCCCCGGGAAGCGTTCGGTGCGGTGGGCCCCGGTCCGCGTGAAGGCGGCCTTCTCAGCGACGGTGAGGCCCTCGGAAAAAACCGGGTCCGGAGGATGGAACGTGCCGAGAGTTTCCAGGGCAACACCCTCGTTGACGTAGATCCCGGGATCCCACCCCCCGAGGATCCACTCTCCCCTCGCGGGCAGGCCGGCAATCACGATCAGGCCCAGGGCGAACACCGCGGCCAGAGGGGCGCTACGAACGATCTGCTCTTTCAGGACCGCGACATTGCGCAATCCACACCAGAATCCCGCGAGAGTGATCGCACCGAGCACCGCCGCTTCCAAGAGGCGGGAACGGTAAAGACCGATCTCGCCGAGCACCAGCACTACGAGGACATTGAGCATGAGCCCGACGAGCAGTGTGGCGGAACCGGCCATGACATATCCGGCCCACCGGGGTCTTTCCCGCTTCAGGAATGCTCCGAGCGGCCAGCTCCAGGACAGACCGACCACAAAGAGGCGCAGTGTCAGGCACAGGGGAAACGTGAACAATTGCTCCATAGTCTGTGAACTATCCGCGACGGTTATTTTCCGGCGCCGACCACCCGATCAACATACTCAATCATCCAGTCCGTGGTGTCCACCTTCGACTCCAGGAGCCTTTTTCGGCACTCCCGGATAGTGTTGCTCCAATCAGACTGTTGCAGATGTCTCTCCAGCCAGGTCAGGACCTCATCCGTCTGGCGGGTCGTGAAATTGAACACCAGTCCGAAGGTCGCTTCATCGTCCGTATAGCCGCGGCCCGTGTCGCTGATAAACAGGGCCGGGACGCCGAGCACCGCCGCCTCACTGGCCATGGTCGCGCTCTCCCCGACCACCATCCTGGCCGACGCCATAACATTGTGCATGCTCTCCGGCGGCAGATGAAACTCATAAGGGGCGAGGTCATCCGGCAGGGGGCCCTCGCTTGAAATCATGACCCGGCCGTGCTCCCGGAGCTTCGCGACAATCCTTCTCTTGAAATCGAACCTCAGCCCGGTTTCACCCAAGTCGTGTGAGGCCTGCCAGGAAACGAAGCGCACGATGAAATAGGGTTGTGCCGGGTCGATGCCCAACGCCTTCACGGCCTGCGGGTCGGGGGTGAAACGCCTGGGATGCAGATAGGCCAATTCCTGGTAACCAGGATAGGTGACATGACGGCCGCCGACCCGTCCCCGGTAGCAGGCCGGCGTGCACACGGAGTGGGCCAGGGGGTAGGTGAACCAGTTAGTGAGCTTCGCGTTCTCGGTGTCGTAGAAAACAACCGCCGGTTTACCGATCAGCCGGCCGACCTGGACGATGGTTACCCCCATGACACCCACCAGCACGTCGGGCTTGAATTTCCACGCCGCGCGCAGCATCCTCACATCCCGCACCGCCATTTCCAGGGCCAGTGACCGCTTCCTCTTCCCGATGGCGCTGATGCTCTCAAAGGGAATGCCGTATGATGCAAGGAGTCGGTTGGTGCAGTCTTTCTCCCGGCTTAGCACCAGGACCTCGTCCCCACGCCCGGTCCAGGTCCGAATGGCATGCTTGAACACATGGACGTGGGCCGGGTGCAGAATTTCCACCAGCACGCGCATCGCGGAGGAATCCCTACCCGGATTTCTTCCGGTCACGGGTGATTTTCAGGATTTCCTCGATGAGCTTGCGATTGGCATTGATCAGTTCCGCGAGCACGCCCACCGTCGCCAAAAACCCGCTGACGGAAAACAGCACCAAACCCAGTATCAGGGACTGGACATGTCCGCCGGTCTCACCGATCACCATGAAATAGAGATAGCGCCCGAAGAGGATCAGCGCGGTCAAGAGGAAAAAAGAGGAAGCCGTCAGGAACACTCTCAGCGGTTCATTCATGGTATAGACTCGGATCATGGTAGACCCGGAGCGCCGGATGAAGGTGAATATGGAGGTGAAAAGCCTGGATTCGCGAAGTTTCTTGTTCGTCCTCACCGGAATGGAAACTACCGCCAGACGTTTGCGCCCGGCCTGGATCAGCGTCTCCAGCGTGTAAGAGAAGGTGCTAATGACGTTCAATTCCAGGGCGGCTTGCCGGGTCAGGGCGCGAAATCCGCTGGTGGCGTCGGGAATCGGCGTCCCGGAGGAGAGCCCCACCATGAAACTGCCGTGCTTCTGGAAAAACTTTTTCAGGGCCGAAAAATGCCCGATGGTCTGGGTCTGCCGATCCCCAATGACGATGTCGGCCTTTCCCGTGAGGAGGGGTTTCACGAGTTTCGGTATGTCCTGCCCGCAGTACTGATTGTCCGCATCGGTGTTGACTATGAGATCGGCTCCGAGGGCCAGAGAGGTGTCGATCCCCAGGGCAAAGGCCTTGGCCAGGCCGCGGTTTTTCGAAAAGCCGGTGATATGATGCACCCTGCACTCCCGTGCGATTTCTCTGGTCCGGTCCGTGCTGCCGTCGTCAACCACCAGGATTTCAAGACAATCAATTCCGGGGATCTCGCGAGGCAGATCACGCACCGTCAGCGGGAGCGTCTTCTCTTCATTAAAACAGGGAATCTGGATAATGAGCTTCATCACCATGCCCACGGCTAAGAATATTAAGTTTCTCCAAGTATTTCAATGTCTTTTTTCCAGGTCGATACCGCCGGAATCCTTGATAAAACCTGCCCTGACCCCTATCGCTGGATCGCGGAAACGAACCCCCTCCTTCGGAATGAGCGGGTAATACATCTCCCTCGAACCGTTGGAGAGAGGGTCAAGCCCGGACTCCACCTCTGGTTTCGGCAAAGCGACGTCCCTGACGTCGTCATAAATAATTTTCGGTATCACCGGCGGCAGGCCCCACTGGTTCTCCCTGCCAATACTGATTGTCCCGCTTCGAACGGCTTTCTCGATTCTCTTTTCGCTCCTGGTTTG
>JAUVQV010000125.1 GCA_030597995.1 Candidatus Rokuibacteriota bacterium | reverse complement strand
CGGATCTGCTGGCGCAGTCCGCAGGCGCGGGATCCCATCACTGCGGTGCGCTTCCACATCGCCTCGGTCGCCGTGAGCCCGAAGCCTTCCTGGATGGAGTTCTGGACGACGATGGAGGAACAGCGCTGCAGGACGTTCACCATGAGGGCGTTGTTTTTCCGGGAGTCCATAGGGAGGGAGAGCAGGACGATATCCTTCTGGGTCTCCTGGTCGAGGGAACAATAGAGGTCCTTCAGGTCATCGAGGATCCCCAGGGCCTCCGGATCGTCCTGGATCGAGGTCGGATCGGGCCCGGCGAGCACCAGCCGCACGATTTCCAGGCGACGTTTGTCCCGGGGAGTGAGCTTCCGCGTGTGGTTGGGTAGGTACGTCTTTTTGAGGTCGACGAATGCCTCGAGCAGAGGTTGGAACCCCTTCAGGAAATCCCACCTCGATATCTGGCAGACGATGGGTCGAAACGTGAGGCCGACCTCGTCCGGCACCGTGGCCGCCTGAAAGGACCCGTCCGGCTGAAGCCGCAGCGCCGGTTTGGCGAAGGGTGGTGTGGCTACCGGGTGGTGGGGGATCGCGAGGCGGGAATTGCACATGATGCCGACCAGCTTGTGGACGGAGAGTTCCCGGTTCTTGTGGCTCAGTGGGTCCAGGCCGGGGCGGATGATCGAAGAGCATCCCGCCAGGTAATCGGGGATGTACTCCGGCGCCGAAAACACGGCGTGGGAATAGCTCTCGGCATAAGGCTTCAGGAAACTCCAGGCCGCCCGGGTTGCCGGCAGGTGGTCGTCGAGTCCGATGTGACAGCGCCAGACGGCCTGGATGCCGGTCTCCTTTTTTATCAGGGCCCCCATGCCCAGAGGCTGGGGGTCATGCACCACGAGGATGTCCTCGGATTTCAGGCGGGGTCGAAGAAGAGCGGCGGTTTTCCGGCTAACGGCGTCGTAAAGGTTTTTGTCGTCCGGCGTCAGATCCGGGGAGCCGTGGCCGTGGATCAGGTTGTGCAGGCGCTTGGTGAGGGAAAAGAATTCCGGCTGCTCGCTGCCGATTGTGACCCATTGGATCGACACGCCCAATTCCCGAATCAGGGAGACCACCATCGGCAGCATCTCGGCGACGCCGCCGCCCCTGGCGGTGGAGTTCACCATCCAGACCGTCCGTCCCTTCAGAGCCGGGACGAGGGTGCCGGCTTCGGTCCGCAGATCATGGATGGTAGCCGCCAGGTGGGCGATTGAGGCGTAGTCATCGAGAGTTCTGCGTTCCTCGACCTCTACCACTTCGACCATGGGCTGTCTTTCCTTTCTTGAGCAGTTGCGGTTTTCAAGCCCGCGTCCCCTGCAGCATCACCCACGTGGCCCGGGAATAATTCTTATGCAGTTCCCGGCTCTTTTTTGGGAAGGCTGACGTAGAAGACGCACCCCCCTTCCGGATTGTCCTCGACCCATATCCTCCCTTGGTGCAGGTCCACCACACGTTTGGCGATGGCCAGTCCGAGGCCGGTCCCCTCCACACCCTCTTTTCGCAACCGCTCGAAGCGGGTGAAGATTTTTTCTTTGTCCTCATCCGAGATGCCCTTGCCGAAATCTTTGCAATAGACCAGGCAGTTGTGCCGGTTCTCCGTGATGCCGATCTCGATCTTTTTCCCATCTGGGGCGTATTTGATGGCGTTTGTGAGAAGGTTTGAGAAAACCTGTCCTATAATCGGGCTTACACAGGCCGTAAAATCGCCTTCCGGCTGGAAAACAACCTGCATCTCGAGTGCCTTGAGCTGATCCGCGACCTCTTGAATGGCCTCTCTCACAATGCCGCTCAGCGGCTGCTCGCTGCACTCTATTTTCTCCATCTCTTTCAGCTTCGAGTATTGAGAGGCGTTGTTGATCATCTTGATAAGTTTATCGCTGACTTTTTCTATCCTTCTGCAGTATTCCGCTTTTTGAGGGTCAGTTTCCATCTCCTCCAAATACATGGCATAGGATTTCACCACCCCGGCCGGGTTCAAAAGGTCGTGGCGCATGATGTCGATAAAAAGATCTTTCATCTGGTTCGCTTCTTCCAGCTGCCGGGCGTTGAGCCTGATGAGGTCTTCGGCCCTTCTCCGTTCGCGTTCGCTCCGGGTCAGAGTCCTCGCACCCAGGACAAGTCCTGCCAGCCCCACCAGCCACAAAAGTATGTGCGCAATCACAAGAGTGCGGACATTGTTTTTCTCTATTGCCCGAAGACGCTCCAGGGGTATCGCCACACTGATTCCTCCCCGCACCTGTCCTACCTCGTACCCCGGGTCTGCGTGACACGGGAGACACTCCTCTGCGGCGGTTAAGGGGCGCATGAGTCGCATGTACTCTTTGCCTTCAATCACTTCCACAGAATTGATCTCCCCCTCGCCCTTCTCGAATGCCAAAAGCGCCTCTTTCTCCCAGCTGTCGGGGCGGTTTCCGGGACGCAGGGGATCGAGGCTGGTAATGTGCCCCCGAATCCCGAATTCTTCCGTCATCAACTCGCTCACCTGGCGCGTCATGTAGGCCGGGTTTATCAGAGTGAGGCGCTCCCCGGAAGTGGTAGTGATATCGCGCTCGGGGAGATCGGAATGATTCGGGTTGGGCGGGGTCTCCTCCGTCACCCGGACGTAGACGCCGCCGTGTTTGGCATTCCAGCGGCGGTAGATGAGGTCTTTTTCGTAGGCCATCCGCGCCTCGACGAAAGCCTCTTCCAAGGTGCTCTTTTTGACCTGGTTGACATTCCACGCCAGGGAAGCCGCGAGCATCCCGGTCCCGGTCACCAGCAGTATCAGGATGTATGGCTCCAGACCTGTTTTTTTTGCGGTGCCGATTGCCCCGATTCTCATCATCCCCCTTTGCTCAAGAGGCGCCCTTGAATTGTGATTTATAACCGCGCCGCCGGGCCCGTGTCAAGCAGTGACACCGAGAACTTCCCCTCTTTTGTTATTCGGTGGTCAGGACTCGCCGAGAGGGAAGGGGGTATCCCCAGCACCTCACGACACAATATAAATGGGGAAAGTCCTGAAATTGCCCGGGGTGGGCGAAAGATTATGGTATGGTGAGTATTACACGCAGCAGATAGTGGAGGTTCGGCAATGGCGGCAAAGCATTACGATGATGTCGCCGGAAGATTTTCCGGTTATCTGAACGACGAGTCGGGGGTGGTCAGAGACGGCCGCGCGGAACGCATCTATTTCCCTTCCACTGAAAAGGAACTCCGGGAAATCGTTCAGGAGGCCTCGGTGGCGTCGGTCCCGGTCTCGGTCTCCGGTGGAGGGACCGGTGTTTCCGGCGGCCGGGTCCCCCGGGGAGGATGGATACTCGCCACAGACGAGATGCGCACCTTGTCTTCGAAAGACGAGGACCAGGCCTCGAAACAGTGGCTGTGGACAGACCCTGAAACCCGCACCCAGTATGAGGTCCGGCTGAAGACCACACCCGCCGGATCCGCCCTTCTCACTGTGCCGGTGTCGATAACCGTGAAAGGGATCCAGGACCTGGGCCGGGAATGCGGCTGGTTTTATCCCCCGGATCCGACGGAGCGGTCGGCTTTTATCGGGGGGAACATCGCCACCAACGCCTCGGGAGCCAGGAGTTTCAAGTACGGCCCGACCAGGAATTGGATATGGGGTCTGCGCATCGTTCTTCCGGACGGCAGACCGGTGGAGCTCACGAGGGGGGATCCGCCCCGGTCCATCGGGACCGGCGATACGTTCAGCATTCCGGTGGATGATGATGTCATCGTGATCCCCCGCCCCTCGTACCCGGTGCCCGCGGTGTGGAAAAATGTCGCCGGCCCTCTGATTACCGACTCGAGCGAGCCGCTCGACCTCTTCATCGGAACCGAAGGCATTTTCGGCGTCGTGAGCGAAGCCAC
Organism: Candidatus Rokuibacteriota bacterium; assembly: GCA_030597995.1. Next base: position 771 of record JAUVQV010000125.1, on the reverse strand, counting down.
TCTGCGGCTGATCAGGCCGCCGGCCGCGATCGTGAGCCTCTTTGCGTTTTGCGCGAGCCGGGAGCAGGCCTTGACCTGTATCGAGCGCTGCCGCGCCCGACGGGACCGGCAAGACCCTCCCATGCCGCTCTCGGTGGAGTATCTCGACGCGCACTCTCTGGAGATTATGAGACGAAAGGAGACTCGCATTCCCGAGACAGCCGAGAGCCTGGTAGTACTGGAGCAGGATGCCGGCTCCGAGGAGGAGCTGTACCAGGCACTGGAGTACTGGGGAGAGATGTTCGAGGAATTGGACATTCGTGAAACCGAGGTGGCGCAGACCCCGGCGCAGCTGGAGGAACACAAGGAATTGCGGCATGTTGTACCGGAGACCATAAACGCCATCGTCCGCAGGCATGGCCAGTCCAAGCTGGGAAGCGATTATTCGGTGCCGGACGCCAGTTTCAGGGAGCTGTTCTGTTATGCCTTTGATCTCGGCCGGGAATTTGAAGATCACCTGCGCCAGGGCGGAGACGATGGGGGACCGGGATCTGCCCTCTGGGCCCATGCCGGGGACAGCCATCTGCACCTGAACCTGATCCCCAGGACGGATGAGCACACGCGATTTGCCAAAGACCTGTTTCTCCGGTTGATTAAAAAGACCGTGAGCCTGGGGGGGTCTATCGCCGCGGAGCACGGACCCGGAAAAAAAACACTCGGGGGCCGACCAGTTCTTTACTACCAGTACGGGGATGTTGGAATAGAGGTTATCCGCTGAATGAAGCGTGCGAT
>JAUVQV010000191.1 GCA_030597995.1 Candidatus Rokuibacteriota bacterium | reverse complement strand
TCGGCCCCGGAGGGAGCAGGTTGAGAGCAGGCGAACACGAGGAGAATGACCGCGCTAATCCTACCCACCTCTCTTGCGACTAACAGCGGGCGCCGCCTCTCACGCATTATTCAATTCTTCTGTAAAAGCGGGCCTCCCGGCCGGGAGCTGCTGATTTGTGCGGGAACCACCTTTCGAGAAGCCTGAAACGGCCGGCCAGGGAAAGCAGAAAGGCCCCGGCATTCCAGGCCAGGAACTGACGGCGGTCGGGCCGGTCCGGGTGGTTACGGAAAGATTTCCGAGGAGTATTCTTCATGTCCATATCCCCGCAATATAATAGTCACAGTAAGGGCATGCGCCTTCGCGAATCACGTTCTCGGTGACGGAGTATCCCACCCGGGCCAGAAGTCGCCGGCGGCAGTTTGGGCAGTAGGTGTTGGACCGATCATCATAGGGAACATTGCCGGTGTACACGTAGTGCAGCCCCACCTCGGTGGCGACCTGGTGAGCCCGCTGCAGGGTTTCGAGGGGGGTGGGGGGCAACTTCTGCAAACGATACTTGGGAGAAAAACGGGAAAAGTGGAGCGGCACATCCGGGCCGACGGCATCTTTTATCCAGAGGCACATCTCACGGATTCGGTCGAGATCATCATTCAAGGTGGGGATGACAAGGTTGGTCAGCTCCACCATGATCCCGAGTTGCTTTGACAGAACGATGGCATCGAGAACCGGTTGCAGCCGGCCGCCGCAGACCTTCCGGTAATACTCTTCAGTGAAACCCTTGAGATCAATGTTGGCGGCGTCCATGACCGGAGCGAGTTCGCGGAGCGGCTCCGGATTGATGTAGCCGCCGGTCACCCAGATATTCCGGAGGCCGCGACGCTTGGCGAGACGGGCAGTGTCCAGCATGTATTCGAAAAAGACCACCGGCTCGGAATAGGTGTAGGCGATAGAGCGGCACCCCTTCTTCAGGGCGAACTCTACCACCTTCTCGGGGGGGAGGTCGGCATTTCGGGTCTCTTCGGGGTTGGTCTGAGAGATCTCCCAATTCTGACAGAACTGGCAGGTGAGGTTACAGCCGGCGGTGGCGATGGAGAATGACCTGGTCCCCGGAAGCATGTGGAAGATAGGCTTTTTCTCGATCGGGTCGACATGGACCGCACACGGTTTGCCGTAGACCAGGGAGTAGAGTTTCCCGTCCCGGTTTATCCGGACGCGGCATATCCCAACCTGATAGTCCGCCAGGAGGCACTCTGCCGGACAGAGGAGGCATTGGACCTTCATGGTGTTATTTCCGTCGAGTCCTTCTTTTCATAATATAGTCCTTCCTGCCATGAAATGTCTGCTTTTTTGAGAACTTTCTCATAGTAGGCCCGCCTTTGACGAAGGGCTTCGCGATCCAGAGGCGGATAGTATGATTCCCATATGCCCTGCGCGACGACCAGGGTGAGGAGGAGGGAGGCCAGAGCTACCAGTGAGGAAAAACGGGTAAATATTGACCCTGGGCTGTTCATTGTGTTGGGAGAAAGTGTTTCCGGATAATGTCCAGCGGGGGGTCCTCCGCGCTGCGGATAAAAGCCAGGCTGATCCCCGGTTTGCGAGAGGCGGCGGCCAGGGCGCGATCCAACTCTTTCCGGGGAAGGAGCTGCCGAGTGTCCCAATCCAGGACTTGAATTTTCATGATGACCTTTTCCGACACGCCGACTACCCTCACCGCCCGGCGGCCCAGGGTTGAGAGCGTCTCGAGTGCCCCTTCAGTTGAGAGAGAAAGTTCCTTCTTCATCTGGCGGTGATAGCCCATCAAGGCGTAATAGTCAAAGGGATATGACTGCGCGAGCCCCAAATCCTGAGAGTACCAGGCCAGGGACATCCTCGGATTCAAAACCGTTTCGTAGTAAAGGTTGAGGGCGAAACGCAGCCCGGGACGGACTTCGCGAGCGGCGTCCATCAGCTCGCCGGCCAGCTGTAAGAGGCGCCGGTTCTTCCAGGCCGCCCAGTACCAGAAAGGAGGGCGATAGTAGACCGGAGAGAACAACTGGGCGGAGGTGGGCTTACGGTCCAGGCGGAAGAGAGCATCGGGGGAAATGCTTTCCCCCCCATCGTCAAGGTAGGCCGCGATTGCTTCGGGGCTGAAGCCCTCCTTCGTTCGGAGGGCGAGGTCATCCTGAAAGAGGATCCCGTCGAGGTCGTATTCGGCCAGGTCGCGGTAGAGTGTCAGGAGGTGTGCCCGCACCTGGGGGTGGAAAACGTTCAGCGAGCGGGAGGGAAGGACCTGACCGGTGTCGGCGTCGTAGAAGAGTTCCGCCAGCCCGGGACGGGCGCTCAACAGCCAGTCGCTCCTGAGGGTGGTCATCCAGGCAAAGACCGCCAGGCCGAGTCGACGGCAGATGGGGATAATGTCGGAGAGGTAGTCGGTCAGCACCGGAGCGGCGGTAGTGCGAAAATACACCCCGCTTCCCGGAGAGGATCGCCCCCGGAGCAGGGACCGATCGCCGTGGTTCTGGAATACTCGAATGAAGACCGAATCCACACCGGCCCTTTTTAACCGGGTGAGATTGGCGGTGATATCATCGATCGTGGTCCCCTCGAAGAGCAGTATCTGGGCTGCCCTCAGGCGCCGGCTTCTCTTCTGGGTCCTGGGGGTGGCCGCGGCATCGAGTGCCTGACGGCAGGCCTCCTGGAGGACGCGCAGCTCCCAGGTTCGGGGCCAGTGCGGATTTTCCGCTTCCGTCCAGAGGAGGATATCGAGGGCGTCCGCGACGCGGCCGGCACGCATTAATGTTCGTGCCAGAATCAGATTCTGCTCCGGAGATGCGCTGGGGAGAAGGGCCGGCTCGATCCTGGCGCCGATGTCGGCGATAGAGTGGGGGCGGGTCGCGAGATGTGACACCCTCCCTCCTTGAGGAAAAGAAAGCTGCCCTCCCCCCTGCGCGTGGCCGGCCGGGCCTGCTATCAGAAGGGCTGCCAGAAGCCCTGCGCCGAACCTGCCTTTTACCATAGACGTTGGCGCTACCCTACCATAATGGCCGGTGGAAATAAAGTTTCTGGGGAAGATAAATCCTAAATTCTAAATCCGAAATCCTAAACAATATCAAATGACCGAAATTCGAAATCCAAAGCACGAGGCGTACCACCTGCATGTTTGGGACATTTGAGCTTTGTATTTGGTATTTGTTTAGGATTTCGATATGGGATGACACCACACTTTCCGCACAGAGCCCCTGTTGTATTGACAATTCAAAGGTTTAACATAATATGGAATCCAATTTCAGGATGGTCGATGGCGCTCCGGATATACAATACAAAAAGCAGAAAGAAAGAGGACTTCACGCCCCTCCGCCCCGGGGAAGTGGGGATGTATGTCTGCGGGGTCACGGTGTATGATTTTGGCCATCTCGGTCACGCCCGGGGGGCCCTGGTCTTCGATGTAGTGCG
>JAUVQV010000160.1 GCA_030597995.1 Candidatus Rokuibacteriota bacterium | reverse complement strand
GACGCCACCGCCTCCCGAAAGGTGGATTTCCCGCTGTAGGAAGGGTACTGATGGTTCTCCAGCCTGGTCAACGCCTGCCTCATGCTCCGCACGACGGCCGGAAAGGTGGGACGATCCGGATCACCGATCGAGACATCGATGATCTCTACTCCCCGGGCCACGGCCTGCGCTTTCAAGCGATCGATCCTCGCGAACAGATATGGGGGAAGTTGGGCCAGGTTTCGCGAGAGACGGTGTGAATAGTCGATCATTTCATGCACCAGCCCGGGCCGCCACGCCGTTTTTGAGACTCCCAAGGCCCGGGATCCGGATTTCGATCTCGTCCCCGGGGACCATCGGGCCGACCCCGGACGGGGTACCGGTGGCGATGACGTCTCCGGGAAGGAGCGTCATCACCTGTGATATGAAGTGCACCAGCAGCGGAATGTCAAAAATCAAATCCGCGATCGGCGCCGACTGCCGGCGGCGGCCGTTGAGGTACGACTCGACCACCAGGGACGTGGGATCGAGACCGGTCACGACCGCCGGCCCCAGGGGGGCAAAGGTGTCGAAAGATTTGCCCCGGGTCCACTGCCCGTCTCTCCGCTGGAGATCTCGAGCGGTGACGTCGTTGAAGCAGCTGTAACCGAACACGTAATCCAGGGCCCGCTCCCGGTCAACTCCCTTGGCCCTTCTCCCGATCACGACCCCGAGCTCGGCTTCATAGTCCACGCGGGAGGACATCGTCGGGTAGCGGATAAGGTCCCCCGGGCCGATGACCGCCGTCGACGGCGTGAGGAAGAGCTTCGGTTCCTGCGGCAGATCGTGCCCCATCTCGACCATGTGGCTATGGTAATTGACCCCGATGGCCACGATCTTGGAGGGGCGGCAGGGTGGGCCGAGGCTCACATCAGCCAGTGGCAATGTGTTCCCAACCTTCTCCCAGCGACCGAAGACGGAGCCCCGGAGCGGAAAGATTCGACCGTCTTCCAGAAGGGCGGAATTCCAGCGCCCACGGTGTCTGAAACGCACGAAGCGCCGAACGACAGTCATGAAAACCCTTGCTCCTTCAGACCGAGGACGTTCATCATGGTGTAGAGTCCCGGGACACGGCCGGGCACCCACTCGGCAGCCCGAACCGCGCCCCGGGCAAAGGTGTCGCGCGAATGAGCCCGGTGGGTCAATTCAATCCGCTCCCCCAAGCCGGCGAAGATCACGGTGTGATCCCCAATGATATCCCCGCCCCGCAGGGACAAGACTCCGATCTCCTCTCGCCCCCGCTCCCCGACCATCCCGGAACGGCCGGGGACCGTCACCTTGGAGGGGTCGCGGCCCAAGACCGCCGCAATCACCTCCGCCATCTTCTTCGCTGTCCCGGAAGGTGCGTCCTTCTTGAAACGATGATGAGCCTCGATTATCTCCACATCGTAAGCTTCACCCAGGATCCGTGCCACGTCCGCCAGGACCTTGAAGAGCAGATTTACACCGACACTCATGTTGGGAGCGAACACTATGGGGATTTTCCGCGCCGCTTTTTCCAGATCCGCCTGCTGCTCCGCATCCAGGCCTGTAGTCCCCAGCACCACTGCCTTGCCGGACTTCGCCGCGGCGGAAACATGCTGCAAAGAGGCTTCGGGAGAGGTAAAATCAATAATCACGTCCCCGCCGGCGATTATCGACTCCAATTCCTCTTCCACCACCACCCCCTTGGTTCCAATTCCGGCGGCTTCCCCGGCATCCCGGCCCACCGACGGATGTCCTTTTCTTTCAAATGCCCCGGTCAGGACAATCCTCTTCTGTCCTTCGAGGGCGGCAATGATCTTTCCACCCATGCGCCCTGCGGAGCCGGCCACTAATGCGCGTATCATTGTCATCAAAACCTCCCGCTTTACGCGAAAAATCCTTACCCGGACAGCAGCCCGTAATCTTGGAGCGCCTCCTGCAGACGGTGCCGGTTTTTCTCACCCATCGGGCACAGTGGAAGCCGCAGCTCGGGGCGGATCTTGCCCATCATTCCCAGTGCGGTCTTGACCGGGATGGGGTTGGTTTCGAGAAACATCGCTTCCGCCAGCGGCAGCAGCTTGTAATGCAGTTCCCTGGCAGTCTGATGATCGCCGGCGAAAAAGGCATCCACGAGCTCAGCCATATCCGCCGGAGCCACGTTGGAGACTACAGAAATCACACCCCGGCCTCCTACCTCCAGCAATGGCAGGACCGTGAAGTCGTCCCCTGAGATGACGGCGATTCGATCCCCGCACAGCCGGATGATATTGCTGACCTGGTGCAGATCGGCGGTGGCTTCTTTCACCGCGGCGATGGTGGGAATCTCGCTCAGTCGCGCAATCGTTTCGGGGAGGAGGTTGGTTCCGGTCCGGCTGGGAACATTGTACATGACCAGAGGGATGTCCACTCGCTCCGCGATATACCGGTAGTGCTGATAGAGTCCCTCCTGGGTCGGCTTGTTATAGTAGGGAGTAATGAGCAGGGCGCCGTCGGCCCCGGCATCCTTGGCGTGTTGCGTCAAGCGCAGGGCCTCGCTCGTGGAATTGGAACCGGCCCCGGCAATTACCGGGACCCGCCCGGCCGCCCTCTGGATACAGACCTCGACTACACGGTCGTGCTCTTTATGGGAGAGCGTGGCCGATTCCCCGGTGGTGCCGCAGGGGATGAGGGCGTCGGTGCCGACGGTGATCTGTGTCTCGATCAGTTCCCGATACGCCTCCTCATCAAACTCTCCATCCCGGAATGGTGTTATCAACGCCGTCATAGAGCCAGAAAACATAGCATTTCCCCCTCCTGAAAATCCCTGAAAAACAGACCCCTGTGAGTCCCGCCCAACGTTCGGAAAGACACTACGCGCCGGGAACGGGTCGTTTTTCCCCGTCCCAAGTCCGGCCCTCATAAATCAGGCGGGCTTCACCTTCCAGAAAAACCTCACCAAACTCGCCTCCCCGGCGACGGAAGTGGACGGTCAGTTCTTCCCCCCCTTGGGTAGTGACTCGAACGGGGCTCCTGACGCGACCGGCGGCCGAGGCGATTAACGCCGTGGCTACCGCCCCGGTCCCGCAGGCCAGGGTTTCCCCCTCCACCCCTCGTTCGTAGGTCCGAACTCTCAATCGGCGCGGGCTGTCCACCTGGAAAAAGTTAACATTCGCCCCCTCCGGCGCGAAGGCGGGATGGAATCGTGCCGCCCGGCCCCACTCTTCCACCGGTACCGCATCCAGCTGATCCACCGTGACTACCGCATGCGGCACCCCCACGACCAGGAAACCCGGTTCCAGCCGCCTCCGGTGAACCTCTATCGGCACCTTTTCTCGAAAACTGTGCGGGAGGGGGAGCTGGAGCTTGACCCGCCCCTTCCTGATCTCGGCCCGTATCAGACCGGCACCGGTTTCGAAACGCATATCCTCGGGGGCAATGCCCTTGAGGTAGGCGAAGCGGGCGGCACAGCGACCGCCGTTTCCGCACATGGCCGCCTCGCTGCCGTCGGCGTTGAAAAAACTCCAGGAGAAATCCGCCCGGCGGGATCTCTGAATCAGAATCAACCCGTCAGCCCCCACCGAAAAGCGGCGCGTGCACAAGTCCCTGGCCAGCTCCGGCATGGCATCGGTCTTTACCACCCAGCGGCGGTTATCTATCACGATGAAGTCGTTGCCGCTGCCGCTCATTTTCCAGAAGGGAATCCTTATCATTTACCCAACAAGCCCCGGCACTTCACTTCGGCAACGGCGATGCAGGGGCGGAGATCTTCCCCCCCTCCTTGTCCACTGCGGACAGATTCTCTCCCCGAATCAGGTCCTGGTAAGTTTCCCGCTCCCTTATAATCGAGTACTTTCCACCCTGCACCAGGACCTCCGCCGCTCGAGGGCGCGAGTTGTAGT
>JAUVQV010000122.1 GCA_030597995.1 Candidatus Rokuibacteriota bacterium | reverse complement strand
GAGATACGCTTCGGCATCATGGCCGCGGTGATCGCCGGTTTCAGCCGGGTGATCTCCGAAGTCGGGGTGGCGATCATGCTTGGCGGGAATATCAGGGGCTACACCAGGACCATGACCACCACCATTGCCCTGGAGACGAGCAAGGGAGAGTTTGCCCTCGGCGTGGCCCTCGGTATAATTCTCATGACGGTGGTGCTGGTCATCAACATTTTTCTCAATCGGATACAGCAGAGGTAACCTATGCCGCCACTTTTCAGCCTGAGAGCCATACGGAAGTATTATGACGGAGAGCCGGCCCTGGACATTTCCGCGCTCGACATCCGCGAGGGGGTCACGTATTCCCTCGTCGGATCGAACGGCTCGGGCAAGAGCACGCTCCTGCACATCCTGGCGTTTCTCTCCTCACCGGACTCGGGCGAGCTCTCCTACCGCGGGAAAAAAATCCCCTGGAGCCGAAACAATCTGGTCGGCCTGAGAAAGGAAGTGACCCTGCTCCACCAGTCGCCCCTCCTCTTCGAGGGAAGCGTCTTTTCCAATGTCGCTTTCGGCCTAAAAGTAAGGGGTATCGTGGGAGAGCCGCAGCGGAGACGTGTTTCCGAATCCTTGGAAATGGTCGGGCTGGAGGGGAGCGAGGAGAGGGAGGCGAGGCGGCTATCCGGGGGCGAGGCGCAGAGAGTCGCCATGGCGAGGGTGCTCGCCCTCAATCCCAGGGTGCTTTTGCTCGATGAGCCCCTCGCGAACGTCGACCAGGAGCACGCGGAGGTGCTGCATGAGGTAATCGCGTCACTCCCCGGTCGGGGGACGACGGTGCTCGTCTCGACCCATGACCGGGCTCAGCCTCTCGGGCTGAACGGGGAGGTCATCCACCTCGTCGAGGGAAGATTGAAAGGGTGCCCGAACCGGAATAACGATCCTGAAAGTGTTGCCGAAGGGAGCGCGAACGATGCTTGGTTTTGAAGAAGCCAGAAACAAGATACTCGGGAGGATAACGCCGCTGGGATACGAGCGGGTGCAGCTCGTGGAAGCGATCGGGAGGGTGCTCGCCGAGGAGGTGGCCGCGCCCTGGGATATGCCCCGGATGGACAATTCGGCCATGGACGGGTATGCCGTCCGTTCCGAAGACTGCCGGGGGCCGGTGACCCTCGACATCTCGGGGTACCAGCCTGCAGGAACACCGTCGTCGCCGAAGGCGCGGGGGGGGAGCGCGTACCGGATCATGACCGGCGCCTCCATCCCCGAGGGTTGCGACACGGTGGTCCCTCTCGAAGAGGCGGAGGAGCAGGGCGGCCGCGTGAAGATACCCGGTCCCGTCGAGGCCGGGACGCACGTCCGTCTCCGGGGAAAAGACGTCAGAGAGGGCGATCGTGTCCTCTCCCCCGGGAGCGTCCTCCGCCCGCCGGAGATCAGCATGCTCGCCTCGTTCGGCCGGGCTTTCGTGAGCGTTTACCGGAGGGCGCGGGTGGCCATCCTCTCCACCGGGGACGAACTCATCGAGCTCGGCGAGTCTCCTTCCCCGGGGAAGATCTTCAACAGCAACAGCCTCTCGGTCGCGGCCGCGGTGAAGGAGTGCGGGGCCGAGCCCGTGCTCCTCGGGATCGCCGCCGACGAGAGGGAGATCCTGATCGAGAAGCTCCGGGAGGGGCTCCGGGCCGACGTTCTGGTGACCTCGGCCGGCGTCTCTGTGGGTGACCGGGACCTGGTGCGGGGGGTGCTGGAGGAGCTGGGGGTGGAGCCGGTTTTCTGGAAGGCGAGGATAAAACCCGGAAAGCCGTTCGCCTTCGGAGTCCGGGACGGCAGGCCGGTCTTTTCACTGCCGGGGAATCCGGTCTCCGCCATGATCACCTTCGAGGAGCTGGTGAGGCCGGCGCTCCTCAAGATAATGGGGTCTTCCCGCGTCCTCAAGCCCGGTCTGAAGGCGACACTCACGGCGCCGATCCGGAAAAAAACCAAGAGGCTCGAGTTCGTAAGAGTACGCATCGAGGTCGAAGAGGGAGAATATGTGGTGAGGGCCTCGGGGGACCAGAGCTCGGGGATCCTGAAGACTATGGTCGCGGCGAACGGGATCGCCGTGCTGCCCGAGGAGAAGGCCCATTTCGAGAAGGGAGAACGGGTGGATATCCATCTTTTATACCAGCAGATTCTGGTGGAGTGAAATGACCGGGTCTGCGAAAATACATTATCTTTTTAGTAATTTACGCCTGCGATAATAATTATATTTTTCTTGACAGGGAGTTTTTACCGCCTAATATTTACACTAAGAACAAGATTACGATCCAATCTATCCCCGTGTTCTATGCGGGGACGTGCAGGGTTCGAGAGATAATCGCCCGAACCCGGTGTACGTACAAAGGGTGCCGATATGTGGAGGTGCCGGGTGCGCAACTGCCTTTCGATGAAGATCGGTCCGAGGATCCCTTACACTCAAAGAGAAAATTTTTTTGACTTGAGAACACAGGGAAGGGGGTGAAGCGAAGAGGGATACGATAAGACGAAACTTCAACTGAATTTCTCATAACTCATTTAACTGGAAAGGAAGGTGGTATTGAATGGATCTTTCCAGAAGAGATTTTCTCAAGGTTTCCGGGGCAGCTACGGTCGGGGCGGCCACGGTATCTCTCAATTACGATCTGAGCCAGGTCCAGGCTTACGCCCAGCCTCTCGCGATCAAGTACGCCCGGGAGACCACCACTATCTGTCCCTACTGTGCGGTCGGCTGCGGTATCATTGTTCACACCCGGGCCGGACAACTCATCAACAGCGAGGGCGACCCCGACCATCCCATCAACGAAGGCACGCTCTGTTCCAAGGGCAAGAACCTCGATCAGCTCGCCTACGCCAACAATCCCCTGCGGCTCACGAAGCCGCGCTACCGTGCCCCCGGCGCCTCCGAGTGGAGTGACCTCTCATGGAACGAGGCCCTGGGCAAGATCGCCCGCTGGGTGAAAGAGAGCCGGGACGAGAGCTTCGTCGCCACGAACTCGAACGGTCAGGTGGTGAACCGCTGTGACGGAATCGCCTCGGTCGGCAGCGCCGCTCTCGACAACGAGGAATGCTATCTCCTCCAGAAGTTCCTGCGCGGTCTCGGGCTGGTGTATATCGAACACCAGGCCCGCATATGACACTCCGCTACTGTCGCGGCTCTGGCAGAGTCGTTCGGTAGGGGGGCGATGACAAACCACTGGATCGACATCCGCAACGCCGATGTCATCCTGGTGATGGGAAGCAACGCCGCCGAGAACCACCCCATATCATTCAAGTGGGTGACAGAGGCCATAAAGAAGGGGGCGACGCTCCTGAGCGTGGATCCCCGCTTTACCCGGACTTCCGCGGTGGCCCACCACTACGCCCCGATCCGCTCCGGGACCGACATCGCCTTTTTGGGGGGGATGATCCACTACATCCTCGAGAACAAGCTCTACTTCGAGGACTACGTGAGGCTCTACACCAACGGCCCCTTTCTCGTGAACACCGATTTCAAAATGCCGGGCGAGCTGGACGGCCTCTTTTCCGGCTACACCGGCGGGCAGAAGGTGGAGAAGGTGGGCATGACCGGCGGGAAGTACGACAAGAAGTCCTGGGCCTTCCAGACCGACGGGGACGGGGTGGTGAAGAAGGACCCCACCCTCCAGGACCCCTACAGCGTCTTCCAACTCCTGAAGAAGCACTTTTCCCGCTACACGCCCGACCTGGTCTCCAAGATCACCGGCACCCCGAAGGACAAGCTCCTCGAGATTTACCGGATCTACTCCAAGACGGGAACGCGGGACCAGGCCGCCACCATCATGTACGCCATGGGCTGGACCCAGCACACCGTCGGCACCCAGAACATCAGGAATATGGCGATGATCCAGCTCCTGCTGGGGAACATCGGCGTCGCCGGCGGCGGGGTGAACGCCCTGCGCGGCGAGTCCAACGTCCAGGGATCCACGGACCACTGCCTCCTCTTTCACATCTACCCCGGCTACCTCCCCTCGCCGCGGGCGAAGTGGCAGACCCTGGCGGACTACAACGCCACGACCCCCAAGACCAAGGAGCCGCAGTCGGCCAACTGGTGGGGGAACCGGCCGAAGTACGTCGCCAGCCTCCTGACCGCCTTCTTCGGCAGCAAAGCGACGGCGGAGAACGAGTTCGGGTACTCCTGGTGGCCGAAGCTGGAGGACGGGCAGAACGCCTCCTGGATCATGCTCTTCGACGTCATGTCCAGGGGAGGATTCTCGGGATTTTTCGCCTGGGGGCAGAACCCGGCCTGCTCCGGCACCAACGCCGGCAAGGTCCGCAAGGCCCTCGCGAAACTGAAGTGGATGGTGAACGTCAACGTCTTCGACAACGAGACCGGTGCTTTCTGGCGCGAACCCGGTGTGAATACCTCCGCGATCAAGACCGAGGTCATCCAGCTCCCGGCGGCCATGTCTTTCGAGAAGGAGGGGTCCATCACCAACAGCGGCCGCTGGGCGCAATGGCGCTATGAGGCCATCAAGCCTCCGGGTCAGGCCTGGAGGGATTCGGACATCATCACCGCCCTTGTGGAGCGGGTCCAGGAGCTCTATCGTGCCGAGGGCGGTACCTTCCCGGAGCCGGTGCTCAATCTGGCCTGGAATTACGGTCACAAGGGCCCGGACGGCCGCACCGGATCGGTCGACACCCATCTGGTGGCCAAGGAGATCAACGGCTACTTCCTCCGGGCCAAGGAAGTCAAGGGCAAGCAGTACAAGAAGGGCGATCTCG
>JAUVQV010000114.1 GCA_030597995.1 Candidatus Rokuibacteriota bacterium | reverse complement strand
GCAGCGCTCGGAGTTCACAGGCTGCGGTCGCTGGGAGAGGACCGCCAGGACTCCCCCGTCGACCGCGGAAAAAGAGGCGACTTCCGCCTGCTCGAGGACGTCGATCAGGGGATGATTGAGAACCGCGTTCAGGCGCGGCCCTTCCTCATAGCGTTCTGCTCTCCCCTTCTCACGGCCGGTGGGATCGAGGGCGCTTCCAGTGAGCACGGTCACCGGCAATCCGCCGTCGGCGAGTTCCAGAGCCAGCCGCAGGGCGGCCTCATCGGCCCCTACAATGAGCAATCCCCGGCCGGTCGAAAGAGAAGGGATCGGGTTCAGATGCGTCATGAAAATTTCACCGGCCTACAACTGTCAGGTCGCAGCCGACTGGTGCAGGGCCGCCTTTCCGTGTTCAAAGCCCTTGGCGAAGGCGTTGAGGTTGAGTTCGTCGGTGCCCTTCGGGACCGAGGAGCGCACGGCCTCCTTCATTGAGTCCTCGCTGACTGGACCGGTGACGGCCGTGAGAAACCCGAGCATGACGATGTTGGCCACCATCTTTCTCCCCAGCTCTTCCGCAATGCGGGAGGCCGGGAGGGAGTAGACCCGCTTCCCTTCGAGGTTTTCCTCCGGGGTGACGAGGCTGTCGTCATAGAGCAGGGTCCCCCCGGGGCGAAGCGCCGGGAAATACTTGTGGAAGGCCTCCTGACTCATGACGACCAGGATATCCGCCTCTTCGACGTAGGGGTAGAGAATCTGCTGCGTGGACACCACCACCTGGGCCGAACAGGCCCCGCCCCGGGCCTCGGGGCCGTAGGACTGGATGAAAGTCGACTCCCGGCCGTCGTAGATCGACGCCGCTTTACCGAGGATATAGCCCGAGAGAACTATCCCCTGGCCGCCGAAACCGGTGAGCAGAATACGGTTGGCTTCGTTTTTCTTCATGCCGGTTTCTCCGCGGGAGGAGCGGGGCGGAGGCGATTGAGGCAGGTCTCCCGCTCGATGTCCAGGAACTTCCCGACCGTGATCTTGCCGGTGAGGGTGATGTCGGCGGTGCGGGGATCGGCGCCGTGCTGCACCACGCTGGACTCGTGAAAGCGTTTCATCATTGCCAGGCCGTCCCCGAGCTTGTTGCGGCGGCCGTGGGCGATGGGACAGGCGGAGACGACCTCGATGAAGCGAAACCCCGGTTTTCCGAGGGCCTCGAGTATGGTGCTGGAGAGTTTGCGGGTGTAGAGATCCGTCCAGCGGGCCACATAGACCGCCCCCGCGGCCGCGGCCAGGTAGGGGAGATTGAAAGGGAACTCGGTGTTGCCGGCCGGGGTGGTGGTGCTCTTCGCGCCCATGGGGGTGGTCGGCCCGGCCTGGCCCCCGGTCATGCCGTAGGTGAAGTTGTTGGCGCAGATCACGAGCAGATCCACATTGCGGCGGGCGGCATGGATGAAGTGGTTGCCGCCGATGGCGAAGAGGTCGCCGTCTCCGGCAAAGACGATGACCTTGAGTTTCGGGTTCGCCAGGTGGAGGCCGGTGGCGAAGGGGATGGAGCGCCCGTGGGTGGTGTGGAACGAATCCAGCTTGAGATACCCGGGCACCCGGGAGGAGCAGCCGATCCCGGAGACCACCGCCAGATCCCGGTGCGGAATCCCGGACTCTCCGATCGCCCCCACGAGGGCGCTGACAGTGGTGCCGAGGCCGCAGCCCGGACACCAGATGTGCGGGATACGGTCGGAACGCAATATATCGTCAAGCGGGTGCTGCTTCACCGTTGTCGCAGGCGTCGTTTTCATCTACTTCTCCTTTTCCGGCCCGGTCCGTCGGAGAGGGCGCCCATCTCCTCCTTGACGATGCGCAGGATCTCTGCCGGGGTGTGTATCGCCCCCCCCGCATGGGGGATCAGGACGGTCCTGGCCCGGCCGGCGGCGCAGCGCTCCACCTCGCGAGACATCTGACCGTAGTTGATCTCAGGCACTACCAGCAGCGGGACACGCTTCGCCGCTTCGCGGATCTGCTCTTCGGGAAAGGGCCAGGCGGTGAGAAGCTTGATCAGGCCGAGACGAATCCCCTCCCGCTTGGCGAGCTCCACCGCCATGAGGGCGGGCCGGACCGAAATGCCGTAGGTGACGATAATCGCCTCCGCCTCCGCTGTGCCGTACTCTTCGATCTGAATGATGTCGGCGGTGTTTTTCCGGATCTTGTTCACCAGCCGATCCACCATTTCTTTCTGTATTTCAGCGTTTATCACGGGGTACCCCCGCCGGTCGTGCGTCAGTCCCGTGACGTGGATGTGATAGCCGTCTCCGGCCCGGACCATGTCGGGAACCCCGTCGCCGTTCGTGGCGTAGGGGAGGTACTCTTCCGGAGAGAGTTTCGTCAGGCGCCGGGGGTAGAGTTTAATCTCCTCGGCCGTGGGAATGACCACCTTCTCGTTCATGTGGCCGATGCACTCGTCGGTCATGATCAGGACCGGGAGACGGTATTTCTCGGAGAGATTGAAGGCCCGGATGGTGAGGTTGAACAGCTCCTGGGGGGAGCTCGGCACCAGGGCGATGACCTCGTAGTGGCCGTGCGATCCCCAGCGGGCCTGCATCATGTCGGCCTGGGCGGTCAAGGTGGGCAGGCCGGTCGAGGGCCCGCCCCGCTGAACATTGACGATCACGCAGGGTGTTTCGGTGACGATCCCGAGCCCGAAGTTCTCCATCATCAGCGAGAACCCCGGACCGGAGGTGGAAGTCATGGACTTCGCTCCCCCCCAGGCCGCCCCGAGTATCGCCGCCATGGAGGCCAGCTCATCCTCCATCTGGATGTAGATTCCTCCGAGCTTGGGGAGGCGGGCGGCCATGCGCTCCGCCACCTCAGTGGCCGGGGTGATCGGGTAACCGCCGAAAAAATTGCAGCCGGCGGCGATCGCCCCTTCGGCGCAGGCGGTGTCGCCGTTCATGAACCAGGTTCCGGTCATGGGTTTCGGGGTCATCATTTCTTTTTTGCCTCCGGCTGACGGTCGCTGTCCTCCTGCGAGAAGATGGCGAAATCCGGGCAGAGAATCTCGCAGAAGTGGCAGTTGACACAGTTGGTATCCTCCATCACCTCGGGGTAGTGGTAGCCCTTCTTGTTGATGTCCTTGGAGAAGGCCAGGACCTTTTTCGGGCAGAATTCGATACAGATGCCACAGCCCTTGCAGCGCTCGGGAATGACCTTGATCTCCCCCTTCGGGGTTTTTACCTTTTCGGCATCGAGGGGTGTGCGCCAGTACTTCATTTCGAACTCCTCTTTGTCGCGGCCGCCGCCCTGCCTCCGGAGGAGCGGCCGGTGTTCTTCTGCGGCCGGGAGCGCAGAAAATCCGCCACGGCCTCACCGATCCGGGAGGGGTTCTCTATCAGATGCGCCCCGGCTCCCTTCAATGCGGCCTCTTTACTGGGGTACCCTCCCTCGCCCTGCGAGATGATGGCCCCGGCGTGCCCCATCCTCTTGCCCGGAGGGGCGGTCCGCCCGGCGACGAAAGTAAAGACCGGTTTGGTGATGTGCCCTTTGATGAAGCGGGCGGCTTCCTCTTCAGCGTTCCCCCCGATCTCCCCGATCATGACAATGGCCTCAGTTCCTTCGTCCTCCTCGAACATCCGGAGGCAGTCCACGAAGTTGGTGCCGACAATGGGATCACCGCCGATGCCGACGCAGGTGGACTGCCCCACCCCCTGCTCGGTGAGCTGGTTGACGACCTCATAGGTGAGAGTGCCGCTGCGGGAGACCAGGCCCACCCGGCCCGGCTTGTGGATCGGCCCCGGCATGATGCCGACCTTGGCCGAACCCGGAGAGATGAGACCGGGGCAGTTCGGTCCGATCATACGCGACCCCTGGGCTTCTACCTCCCGGACCACCAGCAGCATGTCACGGAGTGGGATGCCCTCGGTGATACAGACTACCAGGCGGATCCCGGCGGCGGCCGCCTCGCAGACGGCATCGGCCGCGAAAGGCGGCGGGACGAAGACCGCTGAAGTGTTGGCCCCGGTTTCGGAGACGGCCTCCCGGAGGCTGTTGAAGACCGGGACGCCCTCGTGGGTGGTCCCCCCCTTGCCGGGGGTCACGCCGGCCACCACTTTGGTGCGGTACTCCAGCATCCCTTTGGTATGGAAGGTCCCTTCCTTGCCGGTGATTCCCTGGACCACAACCCGGGTGCTGTCATCTACCAGAATACTCATCAGGCCTTCCCTCCGGCGATAGCCACCGCACGACCGGCGGCGGATTCCATGTCATTGTCTACGATCAGGGGCAGGCCGGACTCGGTCAGGACTTTCCGCCCCTCCTCGCGGTTGGTTCCGACCAGGCGGATCACCATCGGGACTTCGGCGCCGGTCTGTTTCACGGCCTCCAGGAGGCCCCGGGCGAAGACGTCGCAGCGGAGTATGCCTCCGAAGATATTGATGAAGATCGTTTTCACGGCCGGGTCGGTCAGTATTATGTTCAGGGCCCCGGCAATCTTTGCGGCGTCGGCTCCTCCTCCGACATCGAGAAAGTTGGCGGCTCTCCCGCCGAGGAGGAGCAAAAGATCCATGGTGGTCATGGCGAGGCCGGCCCCGTTGACCACGCAGCCGATGTTCCCGTCCATCCGGACGTAACTCACCCCGACCCTGGCGGCTTCAGTCTCCAGGGGATCTTCGGCGTCTCCGCCGGCCAGTTCCTGCGCACCCTGCTGCCGGAAGAGGGCATTGTCATCGATGTTGATCTTGGCGTCGAGGGCCACCAGCCGCCCGTCGGTGGTGACGGCCAGGGGATTTATTTCCAGCAGGTTACAGTCCAGCTCCCGGTAACAGGAGAGCATGCGGGCCAGAAGCGGCCCGAGGGCCTTGGCCGGAGAGCGGTCGAGCCCCAGGCCGGATGCGAGCTGCCGGACCTGATAGGGCCAGAGCGCGAGTGCGGGGACGGCGGCCTG
>JAUVQV010000175.1 GCA_030597995.1 Candidatus Rokuibacteriota bacterium | reverse complement strand
TGGGGGTGAAGGGAAACGTGGACCGTGGCGGCGGGTCTGCGAGAAAGATGAATTGTGGTTGGATCAGGTGTAACTCATTTGTTTAAGATATAATTCATCGGGTTTGCCGGAATGCCGGTACGGATAACTTCGTAGTGGAGATGAGGGCCGGTGCTTCTCCCCGTGTTTCCGACAAAGGCGATCACCTGGCCCCTTTTGACCCGCTGGCCAGCCCGGACCAGATTCTTGGAATTATGCCCGTAGCGCGTAATATAGCCGTATCCGTGGTCGATGGTGACGATATTTCCGAAATCCACCTTGCGGCCCGAATAGGTCACTAACCCATCGGCCGGGGCAATCACCGGCGTACCCGTATTGGTGGAGATGTCCATCCCCCGGTGCCATACCAGGCGCTGGGTGAAGGGGTCCTTACGCCTCTTGAAACCCGAAGTCACCCAACCCTTTACCGGCATGATGGAGGGAGTGGCCACCAGCATCGACTTCTGATCCTCGAGAAATTCCGTCAACTCGCTGAAACCCCGCTCCTGGAGATCGATGTCGCCTTTCAATCTCTCCAGATCCTGCTCAATCTTTGATATCAGTTCTTTCTGGCGGCTGTCGAGGCTGTTCACCATATCGGCGAGGGTGGCCTCGCCTCCCCCTACACCCAGCAGTGAGGCCTGGCTGTAATAATCGTGGTCGAGGTCGAACGCTGTCCTCAACTTGGCCTCGAACTTCCGCAGCCGTGACATCCCGTTTTCAAGATCGACCATGTTCTGGGCCAAGGTGACAACCTGGACCCTCTGAGTCTTGACCTCGGCCCGCAGCTGTTTGAGCTCTCTCAACTTCCCCTGGCTCTTCGTATAATCGACAAGAAAAAGAGAAAGGGCGACCAGGAAGAGCCCGGTGAGCGACACCACCACGTTGAGGACTTTCTCGCGCACCACAAATTTCCTCACGCGGCTGTGAGCGCTCGGGATGATCATCAGGGTGTAGTGTTTTTTCTTCACGGCGAAACGATCCGAACCTTTACTTTAATTTTACACGCGATGTTGATTGCATTACACTTGCGGTATTTCGACGCAAGGTATCATATCATGTTCTTAACTGTCAAGAATAATTTCCCTGGAGTTTCCCGTCTTTTTCGTCTCCGTTCCCAGCCAAATTGGCGTATCAATGTTTTCCGGATTCCTCGACTGCGCACGGAATGACCACAGAGGGATGACTGCGCCCGGAGTAAATTACCCCGCTCTGAGGAGTGGGGCTTTCAACCCAAAGGGCGCCAAATCTCCCCCGGCCCCTCTTTATGAAAGAGGGGAACCAAAGACGTCCCCCTTCGAGAAAGGGGGATTGAGGGGGATTTGAGAACAGGGGGGGGTTCCCTCTATCGCAGAAGAATGGAGAACTCCACCTGAAGGGCCAGCCGGTCCTCCAGGACCGCGATCTGCGTGATGTCCAGGTTGGAGAGCTCCAGATGGTAGGGGATCAGGTTTTGATTTTCCGCTATCAGGGAGTCTACGGCCCGGGTGAGTTCATACCTGAAAACACCCTGCAGTTCATGGTTCACGAATGCACTCAAGTATTCGCTGAACTGGGGGACCCGGCTTTCATCGCTGTAACGGACATCTTTCAGGGTCAGGGTGCCGTCCTGGAAATGCGGTGTCCCCGTCATGGCCACGGGGAACTCTTCCGATACCCCGAGGCAGCCGTCGGCATATTCCTGGGCCATGCTTCCCCGGAAAAGAGTCCGCAGCTTGAGACGTACCCCCTCCGACGAGATCACGGGCTGGGAAAGATACGCCGACATACAGGGAAACTCCGGCCCCCCGAAGAGGAAATGCTTCTCCTCCTGATTGAAAACCTCCTGCAGCAGGATCTTCTCGATGGCGGAATAGTGCAAGACCATTTCCGCTCCGAAAACGCCTTGAGGAGCGATGAGAATCAAGGTCAAACCCAGGAGTGACGCCGGCAGGTTTTTCATGATCCCAGATCTCTACAACGCGGGGGGCAATCTTGTCAAGTGTTCCGGGGGTGTCCGGAAGGGTTTCCGGTCCGCTGGCGGCAAAAGAGTCTTCCGGCATATTTTTATTTGACGAACCGAGAGCCCAATTGATACACTCTCGCCACCTCATGGAGGTACCGAAGATGAAATTCCTCGATCTTATTCGGCAGCCGCGCGCCGTCCTCTTTGACGGCTCCACGGGAACCCGGCTCCAGGACTCCGGTCTCGCTCCCGGCGCCTGCCCGGAGGAGTTTCACCTTTCCCGCCCGGAGGTGGTATTCACCGTGCACCAGGAATATGTCGCCGCCGGCTCGCGGGTCATCACTACCAACACCTTCGGCGCCAACCGACACAAGCTGGCCCCTTATGGCCTGGACAAGAATGTGACAAAAATTGTTTCGCGGGGGGTGGAGGTCGCCCGGCGGGCGGCCGGAACACGCGCCCTGGTGGGCCTTTCAATCGGACCCACGGGATCCTTCCTCGAACCGGTCGGCCCCCTGAGTTTCGTCGAGGCCCTCGAAATATTCAGGGAGCCGGTTCGGGCCGGGAAGAGGGCCGGGGTCGACCTGGCGATACTGGAAACCATGACCGATATCCAGGAAGTGCGGGCGGCGGCAATGGCGGTCCGGGAATCCGGCCTGCCGCTGGTCATCACCATGACATACGGCGATGACCAACGCACCGTTCTGGGCACTCCCCCTGAAGTGACGGCCGCGGTGGGGTGCGCCCTGGGAGCCGTGGTAGTCGGCGCCAACTGCAGCCTCGGGCCGCGCGAGCTCCTTCCGGTGGCCGAGACTTTCGTCCGAGAGAGCCGCGTGCCGGTCCTGATCCAACCCAACGCCGGCATTCCCCGCCTGAAGGGCGGGAAAACCTTCTTCCCCGTCGGGCCCGAGGAGTTTGCGGAAGAGGCGATTCAGTTCCTCGCCCTCGGCGTGAGGATCCTCGGCGGCTGCTGCGGGACGACTCCGGACCACATCCAGGCCCTGCGCCAAATTATTACGCGTCACCGGCCCGCAAAATCCACCTCCGTAGGCGGTTGCGTGCTGACCAGCCGCACTGTGGCCCTCCACTGCGGGGCGGACTTTCCCCTCCGCACTGTGGGCGAGAGGATCAATCCCACCGGAAAAAAGAGGTTGAGCACCGAACTTGCCCGGGGAGAGACTGCCTTGATACGTGAGGAAGCCATCGGCCAGGCCGCCGCCGGAGCAGATATGATCGACATCAACGTCGGTGTCGCCGGCCTGGATGAGGTCAAGCTCCTTCCGCTGGCGGTCAGGATAGTCCAAAATCTCGTCAATTGCCCGCTGGTGTTGGACTCCATCAATGCGGCAGTCCTGGAAGCGGCCCTCAAAGTTGTGCCCGGCAAGCCCCTGCTCAACTCCGTGAGCGGGGAGAAAGAGAGCCTGGCAAAGGTCATGCCACTGGCGGTGCGCTACGGGGCGGCGGTGATCGGCCTCCCCTTAGACCGGGCGGGGGTCCCCAAGACCGCCGAGAAACGCCTGGAGATTGCCAAGCGCATCCTCCGGGCGGCCGATCACTACGGTCTCCATCGTGACGACCTG
>JAUVQV010000132.1 GCA_030597995.1 Candidatus Rokuibacteriota bacterium | reverse complement strand
GTCTTTCTCGAAGGACCAGAGCAGGTTCCGGAGCTGGTTCAGCCTGTCGGGGCCGGGGGGGAACTGTTCCGGGCGGTTATCGAGGACGATCCCGAGCACCCTCTGCACCGAAGCGACGACTATCTTTCCCCTGGCCGTGAGTTGTCTGGTGAGTGCCGTCCTGGTCAGTCGCATCTGCACGAGGCCGAGGAGCCACATGGACAATACTACCAGCAGGAGAATGTTGAGAATCAGCTTCCCTCTGACCCCGAGGAGGTATTTTCGCTCTCCGCTCATCGTCAGCTTTTCGCTCCCGGGTCCTGTTCCTCGCTGAGCCTGCTGATTTCCTCTCAGTTCGGGAGCGGATTCCTTGCCGGCGTATTCAATAGGCGTGCTTGTTGAGCAAGCCCGCCCAGAAAGTGAGCCAGATGATTTTGAGATCGAAACTCGGGGACCAGTTTTCGATGTAGAAAATGTCGTAATCGATCCGCTTCTGGATGGAGGTGTTCCCCCGCCAGCCGTTTACCTGCGCCCAGCCGGTCAGGCCGCATTTGACTTTGTGTCGCAGCATATACCGGGGGAACCTCTTCCGGAACTGCTCCACGAATTCCGGACGCTCCGGACGCGGTCCGACAAAGCTCATCTCTCCCTTGAGGATGTTGATCAACTGCGGGATCTCATCCAGGCTGGTCCGCCGGAGAAAGGCCCCGATGGTGGTGCGGCGGGGGTCGTTGGGGCGGGCCCAGATCGCTCCGGTGTCCTCTTCGGCATCAACCCGCATGGAACGGAATTTCAACATCGTGAAGAGCGTCCCGTCCAGGCTCATCCTCTTTTGGCGATAGAAAACCGGCCCGGGGGAGGAGAGCTTGACCAGGATTGCAAAGAGAATAAATAGCGGAGAGAGGATGACCAACCCCGCCAGGGTGCAGAGTATGTCGGCCAGGCGCTTCACGGGTCTGTACCACCCGGAGAGGGGAGTCTCGGAGAGGTTGATGATGGGTATGCCGTCCAGCTGCTCGAGCCCGGCTTTCAACAGCACGAACTGCAGGATGTCGGGAACCATCCTGACATCCACGACCTCCTTGTCGAGGAGGAGGAGACATTGCTCAAGTGTGCGGTGCGCTTCGCGGGGCAGCGCGATAAAAACCTGCCCTATCCGGTGTGCGCGGATCAGCGCGCTGAGCTGGCCGAAATTTCCGATCCGCGGAACGTTGCCCTCGGGAGCGTGCGGGGGGGGGTCGTCGTCGACAAAACCGATCACCCGGAGACCGAGCTGGGGGAGCTCCCGTATTTTTTGGGCTATGGTCTGACCCAGCGGTCCGGCGCCGACGATGAGGGTGGGCTGCAGGTTGTGGCCCCTCCGGTGGCGGACCCAGATAGTGTGTATGATCATGATGCGGGCCAGGCTGGCGAGGCCGATGCTGACGGCCCAGAAGAGCAGGAGCATGGCGCGTGAGAAGGTGTACTCGCGGTAGAAGAAGGTGAGGCCGACCAGGGTCAGGGTGGCAAGAGAGCCGGCCTTGGCCACCGCCAGAGATTCTTCGATGAGGGAGTTCTTTCGCTGGGCGGCATAGAGGCCGTTGAACCCGCTGGCGAGAAGCCACAGCACCAGAGCCGCGGGCAGGAGGTAGAGATAGATCTCCAGCGGGGGAAGGCCCCTGGTAACCGGGATGATCTGGAAATGAAAGCGGAGGTAGTACGCGATGAGATAGGCGCAGGACACGGCGAGCATGTCGGTCAGGATCACCAGCGCGGAGTGGAACTGCAGAGGCCTTTTCATACGGACCCCTATTATATCATTTCGGGGGCGATTTCAAGAGCTTCACTGCCCAAGGATCAGGACCGGCGGAATATTGACAGCACCACGCGGAGAGGGTAAAAAGACAGCATTCCACGCGAAACCAGTCCCGGAAAGCTCTGAGACTCAAGTTCGCTGCGAAGCTCGTGCAACGCCGGTGGAGGGCAGCCGGACTGCCTGTTGGCTGGGTGACAGAGAGGGAAAGCGGATGTTGGTCATCAGCCCGGAATCCTTTATGGGTGAAATCAGGTCCGGCCTGACGCACGCGAAAGAGCACCACCGGCGTACCGGACGCCCCTTCTGTACTCTGGCGTACGCTCAGAGCGTCGACGGGTGCATTTCCGGTAATCCCAGGCGTCACCTGCTGCTGAGCAGCCGGAAGTCCCTGGTCCTCACCCATCACCTGCGCTCCTGGCACGACGCCATTCTCGTGGGTGTCCGCACCGTATTGGCGGACGATCCCAGCCTCAGCGTGCGTCTGGTTCGCGGCCGGGACCCGCAGCCGGTAGTGCTGGACAGCGGGTTACGCACGCCTCCGGACAGCAATTTGCTCAACCACGGCACCAGGCGGCCCTGGATTGCTGCCGGCCAGGGGGCCGCGACGGACCGCCAGCAGCTCCTGGAGACCAGAGGCGCCCGGGTATTGCACCTTCCTACCACCCGGAGGGGATGGGTGGCGCTGGGGCCGCTGCTCGACCAATTGGGGCAGCGGGGTATCACCAGCCTCATGGTCGAAGGCGGGGCACGGGTGCTGACCTGTTTTATGGAGACCCGCCTGGTCGACCAGGTGATAATCACCATCGCCCCGGTGATCGTGGGAGGAGTACGTGCGTTCCGTCGGACGAGCCGCAACCCCACGCTGTTGACCCGCTTTCACAATGTGCGCTACGCGGGCTTCGATCAGGACCTGATGGTGTGGGGCCGGCCCCGCTGGGAAAAAGAATGATCCGTCGCGCCCTCTTCTTCACGGCGGCCGGAAAGGTAGAGGTCCGTGAGGAGCAACTCCCCGACCCGGGACCGGGCCAGGTGGTGGTGGAAACTCATCTCTCCGCAATCAGTGCGGGCAGTGAGCTGCTGATCTACCGGGGGCAGGCCCCGGGGGACACGGAGGTTGATCCGACCATACCGGCATTGGCCGGCGGCCGCCTGGGCTTCCCCCTGAAGTATGGTTACAGCGCGATGGGACGTGTCAGTCTTCTGGGGCCTGGAGTCGGGAAATCCTGGCAAAGTCGGCCGGTGTTTGCCTTCCAGCCCCACCAGAGCCATTTCGTGGCCCGGATAGCCGATCTTTTTCCCCTCCCCGACGGGGTCTCCCCCGAGGAGGCGCTCTTTCTGCCGAATGTCGAGAGTGCGGTGGGCCTGATTATGGACGGCCGTCCGATGATCGGCGAGAGGGCAGTAGTGCTCGGCCAGGGAGTCGTGGGACTTCTCACCACGGCCCTTCTCTCCCGTTTCCCTCTCGAAGGACTGCGTTCCCTGGATGTCCATGCCCATCGTCGAAAGCTCTCCAGAGAGCTGGGGGCCGATGAGAGCCTGGATCCAAACGATCCCGGGGTCTCCGCCCGGCTGGCAGAGGTTTGGTCCGGGGCGGGGGCGGATCTGGTCTACGAGCTGAGCGGCAACCCGGAGGCCTTGAACCTCTCCCTGGAAGTCTGCGGCTCCGGCGGGCGGATTGTGATCGGCTCCTGGTATGGCCGGAAGAGGGCGACGCTGGACCTTGGCGGAAAGTTTCACCGGGGGAGGATACGTATCAGCAGCAGCCAGGTGAGCACCCTGGCACCGGAGCTGACCGGGCGCTGGAGCAAGGCCAGGCGGCTGGAGACTGCCTGGCGCTGCCTCAGGGAAATCGGTCCCGCCCGCTTCATCACCCGTCGTTTCCCTCTGGAGGAGGCCGGCGAGGCTTACCGGCTTCTCGACCGGGACCCCTCTCAAGAGATCCAGGTGGTGCTCACCTATTGAGGGGAGGGAAAGCGGTGTACGAGGTCTCCGTGGTCCGCGAATTTGACGCGCGCCATTACCTGGTCGGCGGCGATTGGGGGAAGGAAAACCGGCTGCATGACCATCATTACCGGGTGGAGGCAGTGCTTGCGGGGGAGGCCCTGGACTCCTCCGGCTACCTGGTCGACATCACGCTCCTGGATAAGGCCATGGACGGACTGGTGAGATTTACTGCAGGGAAGACCCTGAACCATCTCCAGGAATTTGCGGGCCTCAATCCCAGTCTCGAACGCTTCTCCCGATTCTGGTGCCGCTCCCTGCTGAAGAGCCTTCAAACGGAGCGACTTATTTCCATCAGGATTCAGATCTGGGAGAATGAAAACGCCTGGGCCAGCTACCTCGAGCGCGTGTAATGCGGTTCGGGCTAGTGATCTACGGCTCCCTGCATACCGTGAGCGGCGGGTACCTCTCCGATCGGAAGCTGGTCGAGCACCTCAGGAGCCGGGGGGACGCGGTGGAGGTCTTCTCTCTCCCGAGCCGATCCTATCCCGGCAATCTGGCGAACAACTTCTCCTCCACCCGGCTCGACCGCCTCGCCCGGGCGCCGCTGGACGTGCTGCTGGAGGACGAGGTGAGTCATCCCTCCCTCTTTCTCCTGAACCGGCGTCTGCGGCCGCGGGTCTCCTATCCGATCGTGGCCATCGCGCACCACCTCCGCTGCCGGGAGGCGGGGCCGTTTCCGGTACGGGCAGTCCTGCGGACCGTGGAGCGGAGCTACC
>JAUVQV010000032.1 GCA_030597995.1 Candidatus Rokuibacteriota bacterium | reverse complement strand
GGTGTTCAAGGGCAAGCGCCTCCCCGGGCGGATGGGCTACGAGCGTAATACGGTCCGGAATCTAAGTGTCATGGGAGTTGATGCGGACCAGGGAGTCGTTTTGGTGAAAGGCGCAGTTCCGGGGTCAAATCGAAGTCTGGTTGTCATCACTGCCAACCGGGAGCACACACAGGATTAGTCGATGCCGGTCGTGGATATCATCAACATGGAGCGAGAAAAGGTGGGGGAGGTCGAGCTGTCTTCGATTGTATTCGGGGCAGAGATAAACCTCTCCTTGCTGCATGAGGTAACGACTATAGCTCGCTCCAACCAAAGGGTCGGAACGCGGGCGGCCAAGGGACGCTCGGATGTGAGGGGCGGCGGTCGTAAACCCTGGCGTCAGAAAGGAACCGGCCGGGCTCGGGCGGGGACCATCCGCTCCCCACTCTGGCGGGGCGGCGGCGTGGTATTCGGGCCGCAACCCAAGGACTACGACATCCGGATCCCGAAGAAGAAGCGGCGCGCGGCCCTCCGAGCGGCCCTGACCTGGAAACTGCACTGTGGTCACCTCACTATTTTGGACGGGATCCAGGTTGGGGAGGGGCGGACGCGGGAAATCGCCGCGTGGTTGGAAAAAAACGGCTGGCGCGAAGCCGGGACCCTTTTAGTCCACGCCGGCAAGGCCGCCCCCCTTCTTCGAGCGGCCGGAAACCTCCTCCGCGTGAAGGTAAGTGAACCGGGAGGGGTGAACATCTATGACCTGTTTTATTACCGCCATCTTCTGCTCACCCGTGAGGCCTTGAACCTGGTGGAGGAGGCGTGGGGAACATGAAGGATCCCTACCGCATTCTCAGGACGCCCCTGCTGACCGAGAAGTGCCACGACTTGAAGGAGAAGCACAACCAGGTGGCATTTCGAGTATTCCCGGGGGCGAACAAGGTCCAGATCAGGGAAGCGGTGGAAGAGATTTTCAAAGTCAAGGTCCAGCGTGTGAATGTGATCACTGTGGCCGGCAAGGTCAAGCGTTTGGGACGTCACTCCGGCCGGCGTCCGGATTGGAAAAAGGCCATTGTTACCCTGAAGCCGGGCGAGAAGCTTGAAATCATAGAAGGGGCTTCGTAATGGGCATTAAAAAGTATCGACCGACCTCTCCGGCTATCCGCTTTCGGACTGATCTCACAAATGATGACCTCAGTACCCGAAAGCCCCATCGGCCGTTGACGCAGCCTTTGAAGAAAACCGGGGGTCGGAACAATCGGGGCAAAATCACAGCTTACTGTCGCGGCGGCGGGCATCGCCGGAGATATCGGCTCGTGGATTTTCGTCGTGAAAAACAAGGTGTGCCTGCAAAGGTGGTCAGTATCGAGTATGACCCAAACCGTTCGGCTCGGATCGCTCTCATTACCTATGCTGATGGGGAGAAGCGCTACATCCTGGCACCGGACAAGCTGGCTGTCGGAGATACCGTAGTCTCGGGAATGGATTCCGATATAAAGGTGGGTAATACCCTCCCTTTGAAGAATATACCCCTGGGGGCAGTGATTCACAATATCGAGCTTCGCCGGGGGGGGGGAGGAAAACTCGTCCGCAGTGCCGGTGCCTTTGCGCAGCTCGTTGCCCGTGAGGGCAAGTATGCGCAAGTCAAGCTTCCTTCCGGGGAGGTGCGGATGATTTTAGTAGACTGTGTCGCTACTATCGGGCAGGTAGGCAATACCGATCACGAAAACATTTCTCTCGGCAAGGCCGGGAGAAATCGGTGGCGGGGGCGGAGGCCGAGTGTCCGGGGCGTGGCCATGAATCCGGTAGACCATCCACTTGGAGGCGGTGAGGGGAAGAGTTCCGGCGGCCGCCACCCGGTAACGCCGTGGGGAGTTCCAACCAAGGGGTATAAGACCCGGCGTCGAAAGTCTTCGGACAAGCTTATTGTGAAAAAGAGGCGCTGAGGAGGCAGACTATGGGTCGTTCCGTCAAAAAGGGGCCTTTCATCGATCAACATCTGGCGAAGAAGATCGAGAAGATGAATCGCACCGGAGAGAAGAAAGTTATTCGAACCTGGTCCCGCCGCTCGGTAATCACACCGGAACTGGTCGGGCACACGCTCGCGGTGCACAACGGAAGAAAATTCATCCCGGTTTACCTGACTGAAAACATGGTTGGTCACCGCCTGGGCGAGTTTTCACCGACGCGTACTTTCAGAGGGCACGGGACAAAAGCTGCAAAAATGGCCAGCGCGACCCCCGCACCCGTAAAGTGAAGGCCATCATGAAAAACGGAACAAACCGATGCGCCCGCAGAGTTGCGGAACGAATGGGCATCGCCCGGCAGGAAAACTGAGGACCGTCGATGGAGAGTAAAGCGGTTGCCAGGCATATCAGGATGTCGCCCAGGAAGGTGCGCCTGGTAGTGGACGCCGTCCGCGGGAAGAAGGTGACGGACGCCCTGGCCACTTTAGACCACACCGCAAAAGCCGCCTCGAGGGTGGTCCGCAAGGTGTTGAAGTCCGCTATCGCCAACGCCGAGCACAACCTGAAGGAGGACAAGATCGAGGATTTGCGTGTTGTGGCGGCTTTCGTGGATGGCGGTCCTACCTTGAAACGATTCCGGGCCCGGGCAATGGGTCGGGCGGCCAGAATTTTGAAACGGACCAGCCATGTTACCATCATCATCAGTGATGGAGCGTAAGTCGTGTCCGAAGATAAATGCTGCGCGGTCACGGGCAGGAGAGAATCCTTGTGAATCCGCGCAGGGGCAGAAATCATAAGGAAGGGAGAAAGCTTTGGGACACAAGGTAAATCCGATCGGGCTGAGGCTGGGAATTATCAACACGTGGAACTCCCGGTGGTTTTCTGAGAAAGACTATGCCGCTCAGCTCCATGAAGATCTCATGGTGCGCCGACACATTAAACAGCGCCTCACCCACGCCGGTGTGTCCCGGATAGAAATAGAGCGGGCGGCTAAGCGTATGCGAATAAACATCCATACGGCTCGTCCGGGCATCATCATTGGGAAGAGGGGCGTCGAGATCGATAAGCTGATGCGGGACTTGCAGCAGATGACGGGCAAAGAGGTGTTTGTCAACATTATGGAGATCCGGAAACCGGAAATCGACTCGCAGCTCGTGGCCGAAAACATCGCCCTTCAGCTCGAGCGCCGGGTTTCATTCCGACGGGCGATGAAGAGGGCTGTCCTCTCGGCCGTGCGCTTCGGTGCCGAGGGGATCAGGGTAGCCTGCGGTGGGCGCCTGGCCGGACACGAGATTGCCCGAAAGGAGTGGTACCGGGAGGGCCGGGTGCCTCTCCACACTCTGAAGGCGGACATCGACTACGGTCTGGCCGAAGCCAAGACCACCTATGGGGTGATCGGTGTCAAGGTGTGGGTCTTTCGGGGTACCAAGGAGTTGTTGAACAGCAGGCAGAAGGTCTGAACGGGGTAGGAATTCATGCTCACTCCAAAAAGGGTGAAATTTCGCAAGAAACAGAAGGGACGCCGCCGCGGCCAGGCCCGGCGGGGGGCTGAGGTCCAGTTCGGAGAGTATGGGTTGCAGGCCTTGGGTCCCGCGTGGATGACCAATCGACAGATCGAGTCCGGGAGAGTGGCTATCACCCGTTTCATGAAGCGGGGAGGGAAAGTCTGGATCCGAGTTTTTCCAGATAAGCCGGTGTCGCATAAACCGGCGGAAACTCGTATGGGGAAGGGAAAAGGTGCCCCTGACGGGTGGGTGGCTGTGATCCGTCCCGGCCGGATCATCTATGAAATAGATGGGGTTTCCGAAGAGGTAGCGCAAAGGGCCCTTCAGCTGGCTAAGTACAAGCTCGGTTTTCCCAGCCGTGTGGTGGCCAGGAGAAAGTTGTGATGAAGCCGCAAAAGATGAGAGAGTTGACGGTGGCGGAGTTGGAGAAGAAGGAGAGAGATCTTCGGGAAGAACTGTTCCGGCTGCGCTTTCAGCATGTGACCGGACAGCTGGAAAACCCGATTCGCCTTCGTCTGCTCCGCCGGGAGCTGGCGCGGGTGATTACAATTGGTAAAGAGAGGGAACCTGAAAGGGGAGCGGCGCCATCGTCAGTGACGGGAAAGGCAGATTGATATGGTCGAGAGGGGCAGGCGGAAAATCCAAATCGGCAAGGTGGTCGGTGACAAAATGGACAAGACGGCCGTGGTGAAGGTGGAGCGCCGGCAGCAGCATCCCAAGTTCAAGCGCTATCTCCTCCGTTCCCGGAAGATTCTCGTTCACGATGAAAAAAATCAGCTTCAGATCGGTGACAAGGTTCGCATCATCGAGGCCCGGCCGTTAAGCAACCGGAAAAGCTGGCGCCTCCTCAGTGTCATAGAAAAGAGCCAGTAGGCGCAGGAATAAATGATTCAGACACAAACGATGCTCGAGGTGGCGGACAACTCCGGGGCCCGCAAGGTGCAATGTATCAAAGTCCTGGGCGGATCCAAGAGAAGGTACGCCGGACTGGGTGATATCGTTGTTGTGGCGGTCAAGGAATCCACTCCCGGTGCTGCTATTAAGAAAGGGGATGTAGTGAAAGCCGTCGTGGTCCGTGCGGTGGACAACACCCCCCGCAAAGACGGCTCTTATATCCGTTTCGACCGCAACGCGGCGGTGGTCATAAATCCGCAAGGCGAACCTTTGGGGAGCCGGATTTTTGGCCCGGTGGCACGTGAGCTTAGGGGGCGCGGATTTATGAAAATCATATCCCTGGCGCCGGAAGTTTTATAGGTGTTGCTCAACCAAGGAATCTAAAAGTATGGGAACTGGTATCAAGGTCAACGATACGGTAGTGGTCACCGCCGGTCGCGAAAAGGGAAAGAAGGGGAGGGTGTTGAAAGTCTTCCCGCGTCAGGAAAAGGTGGTAGTTGAGAAGGTCAATTTCATGAAGCGGCACACCAAGCCTTCCCAAAAAAGCCGCCAGGGAGGAATCGTGGAGAAGGAGGGGCAGATTCATATTACAAACGTCATGATTTTCTGCAAGAAGTGCAACCGCCCGGTAAGGATTCGACGCCTGGTGGGGGCGGACGGCGGCAAGAGCCGGGTTTGCGCCCGGTGTGGAGAGGTATTTTAGCGGGAGAGTTGTGCCGAGACAAGAGGGCGCGGCAGTGAAAGGCTTGCGGGGGAGAAGATAATCGGGATGTCGGAGGTAAAGTCCAGGTTGAGGGAAAAGTACAGGCAGGACGTGATTCCAGCCTTGGTGAAGAGCTTCGGTTACCGGAATGTGATGCAGGTTCCCCGGCTGCTGAAGATCGTCATCAACCGTGGCGCGGGCGATGCGGCCCAGGAAGCCAAATTGATGGACTCCTACATAAAGGAACTGACGGCCCTCTCCGGACAGAAACCGGTGGTTACTCGCGCCCGGCGTTCAATCGCAGCCTTCAAACTCCGGGCCGGCATGCCGATCGGTTGCAAAGTTACCCTTCGGGGCGCGCGCATGTTCGAGTTTTTCGACCGCCTGGTGAGCCTGACCCTCCCGCGGGTGAGGGATTTTCGCGGGATTACCTCTAAGGGTTTTGACGGTCGAGGAAATTTCAATCTCGGCCTGGATGAGCAGATCATTTTCCCCGAAGTAGATTATGACAAGGTGGAGCGAGTGAAGGGGATGAGTATAACGATAGTAACCACCGCGGGGAGTGATGAGGAGGGACGGAAGCTTCTGGGAGGACTGGGCTTCCCCTTCAGGGACTAAACTCCGCTGCTTGAGGAGAGAGATGTGGCGAAGAAAGCTTTAAGGCATAAGGCGCAACGCGAACCGAAATTTCGGGTAAGGAAGTACAACCGCTGTCCTTTGTGCGGAAGGCCGCGAGCTTTCCTGAGAAAGTTCCAAATGTGCCGGATTTGTTTCCGCTTGATCGCACTTAGGGGAGACATTCCCGGCGTAATTAAAGCAAGTTGGTAATCGGACTGGGGGGACAGACATGACTATGACCGATCCGATCGCGGATCTTTTGACGCGCATCCGCAATGCCAACCAGAAGACTTTCGATAAGCTCGAGGTGCCCTCCTCCCGCTTTAAGGAGGAGATCACCCGAATACTGAAAGAGGAAGGCTACATCAAAGACTATCGGGTTTTCAGGGACCAGGGGCGGAGTGTCATCAAGATTTTCATGAAATACGGTGACCGGGGAAAGAAGGTCATTACTCGTCTCCAGAGGGTCAGCCGGCCGGGCCGCAGGGTGTATGTCGGGCAGGACAATATTCCGCGGGTGCTGAATGGTATGGGAGTGGCGATCCTTTCAACGCCCCGGGGGGTCATGTCGGACCGTCGGGCAAGGCAGGAGGGAGTGGGCGGAGAGGTGTTGTGCTTTGTGTGGTAATTGTCAGGCTGCCGGCCATAAGCAGTCAGCTCTCAGCTGTAAAGCGTATATCAGCCCTGGCAGGTTTTAACTGCAAGCTGACCATTAACGGCCGTTCGAAGCTGCGATGGAAAAGATGATATGTCGAGAGTAGGGAAAAAAGCTATTGCACTGCCACCGGGCGTGGAGGTGGCAATCAAAGAAGACTGGATCCAGGTCACTGGTCCGCAAGGAGTGCTCCAGGAACGGTCGCACCCGGGAATACAGGTCGATCTCTCCGACAACACGCTGAGTTTTACCAAGGTACGCGACGAGAAAGGGGACGCCGCCGCCTATGGGCTCCTGCGAAGCCTGGTGGCGAATATGGTCAAGGGGGTCACCGAGGGATTCCAAAAGATTTTAGAAATCGTTGGGGTAGGGTACCGGGCCCAACGAGAGGAGAACACTTTAGTCCTGAGCCTTGGATATTCCAAGCCCATCAGATACGCGATTCCGGAGGGGATAGAGGTCAGTGTGGAGCAGAAAAATCAGCTACAGATCAAGGGGATCGATAAGAGACTGGTAGGTCTGGTAGCCGCGGAAATTAGGGCTCTCCGGCCGCCTGAGCCGTACAAGGGCAAAGGAATAAAATATCTTGATGAGAAGATCCGCCGGAAGGTAGGTAAAACCGGTGCGTGATGAGGCAGCGGTCAGCCATCGGCAGTCAGCGGTGCGGAAAACGCCTGGCAGATTCGCGACGCAGGGGAAATGATGAGGAGAAACTCCCGGGCAGCACGCCTGAAGCGTAAAGTGAGGATTCGGAAGCGGTTGAGCGGAGTGCACGATCGGCCCCGGATGACCGTCTTCAGGAGTCAAAAGCATATCTACGTCCAGATCGTGGATGACACCAACGGGCGGGTTTTGACCAGCGCTTCTTCCCTCTCCAAGCAGTTCAGGGAGAGGACCAAGGGGGGTGCCGGGGTTCCGGCCGCAAAAATAGTCGGCGAGATGATTGCCCGGAAGGCACTGCAGAATTCCATCTCGCAGGTGGTTTACGACCGGAGCGGGTACCGCTATCACGGAAGGGTCAAGGCACTGGCCGAGGCCGCCCGTGAACAGGGTCTGAAATTTTAGGAGAAACGCCAGAGTGGAGAGGCAGGAGTGAGAAAAAAAGGATGAGAAAACCGGTGGAGCCGAGACGTTCGGACAATTTGGAATATCTGGAAAAGGTGGTGACCATCAACCGGGTCGCCAAGGTCGTCAAGGGTGGCCGGCGCTTCAGCTTCAGCGCTCTGGTGGT
>JAUVQV010000085.1 GCA_030597995.1 Candidatus Rokuibacteriota bacterium | reverse complement strand
GTAAGAGGCGAGCCGGTGACGGACCAACTGATGGCTGGTAGCGCGCGATATCCCTTCCACGCCGAAAGTGAAGACCGCATGCTCGAGTACCGAAAGATGACCCATGCTGAGGATTTTCCGGATCAGGGCCTCAGCCTCGCCAGGTGCCCATCCCTTCTCAAGCTCCGCGATGCCGCGAGGCGAGTAACAGAGGCGGGAGGCGACTGCGACCGCCATTTCGGGTTCGGGGGTCTGCCGTAAAAGTGTTAGTTTCACTTGAAATTTCTCGAGTCGCCGGCTTGGAAGACCGGCAAGCTTCACCGCCTGATTCGGGAGTGACGGAGCCTAAGCTCCACTCACTTGCTTTTTCTGGTACTTTTTCCGAAAGCGCTCTACCCGACCGGCGGTGTCGATCAATTTTTGTTTGCCGGTAAAAAAGGGATGGCATTTTGAACAGATATCGATTTTATAGCTGGGCTTGGTGGAGCGGGTATGGATGACCTCGCCGCAGGCGCAGGTGATGACGGCCTCCTGGTAATCAGGGTGTATTCCTTCCTTCATCGATCTTCCTCCTCTTTCATAACGAAAGAGTACCTCCCCTTCCCCGAAAAGTCAAGTATTTCGTTGAAATATCACATAAAATAGTGATCCTGTACCCAATTCATGATGTGCAAAAGATTCTGGTTATTCATCTCTGGCGCGGTGTCGCCGGAGGGAACGTGAAAGCGTACTGGCGTACATTGTACAAGTCAGCAGCGGCGCAACCAAGCCAGGGCAGAAAGAGGCCCCGTGAATTAATCGGTTTAGTTTTTGCAGCTTTTGCAGCTGGTAGCGGCACAGCTGTTGCAGCTGCCTCCGGCGACCGAGCCGGTGAATTTTCCGCCGCTCTTCGATCCGAAGACCGAGAACTTTCTCTGCACGCGACGGCCGCCACAGTTTGGGCAACCGATTTTTACTGAGGCGGATGACACGAGCTTCTCGAACTCGTTACCGCACTTCGGACAACTGTATTCGTAAAGAGGCAAAGATTTCGTGCCCTATCTGCTCCGGGTTGAGGGTTTCAAGAAAAACCTTCATGGGATTTTATCCACCATCAGATTTCGCCCACCAGGACCTCGTTGTACCAGACCGAGCGAACTTTTCTGAGGTCATCAAGCCAGCTCTGGAACAGGAGTTTCTCTTTCGCGTCCCGCAGCCGAGAGACGATTTTTTCCTTTTCCGGGTTGAACTCCTCCCGCGGCGCCTCTGCCCGCTCCAGGAGCTGATAGAGCCAGAGAGTATCCCCGGCCGAGAGCGGCCCGCCGAACTCACCCGGGGAGAGGTCGTAGGCCTCCTCGAAAAATTCTCCCACCACCCCGGATTCGGGTACGAAGTCAGAGCGGCCGAAGGGCACGGTTTCTTTTGCCAACGAGAAAGCCTCCCCCTTTTTTAGCTCTCCGAGGAGGCGCCGGGCCTCCGCAAGGGCATGTTCCTCAGCCTTCTCATGGATCAAGTCGCGCCGGACTTCCTCCTCCGCCTCATCGAGCGCGGGAACATAAGAGGGTTTTTTCGCTTCGACTTTGTAGACGAAGTAGTTGCCTTCCTGGTGGTATATCTCGCTGATATCCCCCTCCACCAGGCTGAACAGTGCCTCCAAAGCTTCCGGCTGTGAGCCCAGCCCCGCCAGGGAGTCTCCGCGAGCTATCAGTGCGGGATGAGCTATTTCAAGGGCGAACATCTCCGCGACCTCCTCGAAGTCTCTGTCATAAAGGGCGTTGTTCACCTCCTCGGCACGCAGAGATGCCAGGCGGCGGGCCCTCTGCCGACGCAGCCTTTGCTCAACCTCCGCCCGGACGTCATCAAATGGTCGACTGCCGGCCTCCTTAACGTCCGCCACTTTAATAATATGAAATCCGTATTCAGTCCGGACGAGATCGCTTATCTCACCTTCTTCCAGAGCAAACGCGGCTTTTTCGAAAGGCGGCACCATCTGGCCGGCGGCGAAATAGCCCAAGTCCCCGCCTCCGGGCCCCGAGACGTCCTGAGAAAACTCCTCTGCCAGGGAGCTGAAATCGGCACCCTCACGAGCTTTGTCGAGCACGAAATTCGCCCTTTCTCTGATCTTGTCCTCTTCGGCCGCCGGGGCATCTTCCTTGAGTTCAAAGAGTATGTGTCGAGCCTGGACCATCTTCGGAGATTGAAATTGATTCGAGTTGTCCTCGTAATACTGTTGTAGTTCTTCTTCAGTGAGAGCGATCTGATCCTCAAAATCAGCGAGGAGAATCGACATGTTCCTGAGATCGAGACGCTCCGGACGCCGGTAATATTCGGGTTTCTCCTCGAAGGCCTCACGCACTTCCTCCTGGGTTACCGACACTTCCTTGACGAACGCGCCCACCTCCAAGGGAAAAACATTCAGGCGAATCTTCTCTCTCTCCTTTCGGAATTCCTCCCAGGCTTCGTTTTCCGACACCTGGACCGCACCCTGGACGATCGCTTTGATTTTTTCAATGAGGATTTCATTCTTCATTCCCTTCTCGAAATCCACAATCTTGACGGGGGATTGGGCAAGAAGTCGCTTGTACTTTGCGGGATCGAATCGTCCTCCTTCGTGAAACGTCTTGTTTTCCTTTATCTTTTTTCGCAGCTCCTCTTTGCCTACCTTGAGTCCCATGCGGGTGGCCTCCGCGAGCAGGAGACGGGTATTCACCACATTTTCTAAGGCTCTCTTCTTCAGTCGAAACTTTTTTTCCAATTCCCGGGTGTTGATATTCGGGTAAAAGCGACGATAAAAATCAATACTGTCATCGTAAGCCCGCTGGTACTCGCGGTAGGGGATTTCCTGCTCCCCTATCCGGGCCACGATTAAGGTTTCCCCGGATCCGTCGCCTCCCCGGCCGCGGCTCAAGCCGTATACCAGAAAGATGGCCCCGACAAAGGACCCCACCACGATTATCACGATCAGTAAAACGAATTTGGCGTTTTCCCTGATGACCCGCATCATGACGACTTATCACCCTCACCTATACCGTGTTGCGTACAGAACCCGAAGCAAACAATAATATTAATCTTTTCCATTTATTATTGCAAGAAGTTTCCCTATTTTGCTATTCTGCGGTCAGGCTCACCGGGGGTTCTCCCTGGGGAAATATTTTGACTCCTCCGGCCGGTTGGGTTACCATAATTTCCGGTCCAACGGTCGCATTGAAATAGGGTGAAACTTCGCATAGAATACAGTGGTGATCAAATCGATTCAGAACAACAGGACGCTGGAGTACCAGGATATACTGGCGCTCTTTGCTGACGATCTCACAGCTATCGAAAAGGCGATATTCAGGAATCTAGACTCCAGCAACGAACTCCTCAAGACTATCGCGACCTATATCAACAAGAGCGGCGGCAAGCGACTGCGACCTCTGCTGGTGGTCTTGTGCTCCAAGATGAACGGCTACTCGGGACAGGACCATGTCTCCCTGGGGAACGCGGTGGAATACATTCATGTCGCTTCGCTGCTGCATGACGATGTCCTGGACGGGGCCACTCGCCGCCGCGGGGCACCTTCCGCGAATGATCGATGGGGAAATCAACTTGCCGTTCTCGGCGGGAATTTCCTCTACACCACCGCCTTTGATATCCTCTTGCGCGACTTCTCCAGGGAGATTGTCCAGGTACTGTCCCGGGCATCTCTCAAGATGATCGAGGGCGAGGTGCTGCAAAGGCAGTGGCGGTGTCGCCTTGACATCCCAGAGGACATCTATCTCAAAATTACGGCCCTCAAGACTGCGAGCCTGATCTCGGCGTGCTGCCGAACCGGCGCCATGCTGGCGGACAAAGGTACAGCCGAGACTGAAGCCTTGGCTGAATTCGGCCACTTGCTGGGCGTGGCTTTTCAGATAGTCGATGATACCCTGGACTATGTTGCCGACCCGGCCAAACTCGGGAAAGTACTCGGTGGAGATCTTCGGCAGGGGACCGTAACCCTCCCCCTGATATATCTCTATCATCAGGAGGGTATCGAGACCGAGAAGAAAGAGATCGAGGAAGCCATCAAAGCGCGCGAGATCACCCAGGACACCATTTCCAAGATCAGGGAGTTGATGGAAGACTTCGGGTGTATTGATAAAGCATTAAATAAAGCCAGTGGATACGTGTCATCATCTAATAAATTACTTGAAACATTCAGAGGCTCTCCGCTCAGCACTGTCCTCTCAACGGCGGCCGATTACATCCTTCACAGATACTTTTGATTTTCCCGAATTTTGCACCATAAGATACGGTATTATGGCGTGAAGTCTTTTTTCACCGATCCCGGGAACATCCGTAAGAGACGAGAGTCTCTCGAACGGCCCGTGCCGCTTTCGGAAATCTGCTATACGGGAGGCGAGCGCAACACCGATCCCCGGGAGCGCTTCCAGTTCGTCCTCCGTTGCCTGGTTCAGGTCCAGGCGTAGGTCGAGGCTCGGGTCGTCGCCTAAGGCACGAAAGTCCGGCTTATCGTGAACACTGTTGATGAGCCGTGCCGTGGTGAGAGCGAGCAGGAGCAGGGCTATGACCCACAGAACCCGCTGCTGAGCGTGAGACCAGAGAGGCACGCTCTCTCCCGCAACCTCCCTTGTCCTCAATCCTGGTCCTTGAGAAGTTTGTATTCGATGGCGTCTACCAGAGCCTGCCAGGAGGCCTCAATGATGTTAGTCGAGACACCGACCGTGCCCCATTGCTCTTTGCTGTCTCCGGATTCAATCAGCACACGCACCGGTGCTGCGGTCCCCTTCACAGCGCTCAGGACCCGGACCTTGTAATCAATCAGCTCCATATCCTTCAAGCTGGGATAGAAACGATACAGGGCCTTGCGCAGGGCGCTGTCCAGGGCGTGGACAGGTCCTTTTCCCTCGGCGGCGGTGTGCTCTATCTGCCCGTCCACCGATACCTTGATGGTGGCCTCGGAGATCGGTTCCTCTCGTTCTTTCCGCTTTTCAACAATTACTCGGGCCCCCTTGAGATCAAAAAACCGCCGGTGCAGCCCCAGGATCCTTTTCATCAGCAGTTCAAAAGAAGTCTCGGCTCCTTCGAACTGAAACCCCTGGTTCTCCAGTTCTTTGAGGTGAGCCAGAATCTTCAAGGTTTTAGGATCTTTGGATTTCAGATCTATCCCGAATTCCGCCGCCTTCTGGAGGATATTGGCTCTTCCTGAAAGGTCAGAGAGCAATACCCGCTGGCGGTTGCCAACCGATTCGGGGCGGATGTGCTCGTAGGTCAGGGGGTTGCGCAAGATAGCGCTCACATGAACCCCGGCCTTATGCGCGAAGGCGGAGTCCCCGACAAATGGCTGGTGTTTCCACGGCGGCATGTTGGCCAATTCCGAGACAAAGCGGGAGAGCTCGCGCAGTCGTGTCAGGCTCTCGGTTGAGACGCAGCGGTAACCGAGCCGGAGTTGAATTGCGGGAATGATCGAACAGAGATTGGCATTCCCGCAACGCTCACCATAACCGTTGATGGTACCCTGAACATG
>JAUVQV010000242.1 GCA_030597995.1 Candidatus Rokuibacteriota bacterium | reverse complement strand
GGGGACGTCGGTGGCTCTGCCGTAGAGCTCGCCGTTAATGAAATTCCCGATCCTCCCGAAGCCGAGCCCGATGGGGGCGGTGGCGGCAACGAGGTCGGCGAGCACCAGGCCCGGGATCCCTGTTCTCCAGGAAAATATGACACCCCCGACAATTATCCCGATCAGCCCGCCGTGGAAAGACATGCCTCCCCGCCACACGGCAAATATATCCCAGAGATTGTCTCGATAATAAGAGAGATTATAAAAAATGACATAGCCCATCCTCGCACCCACGGCCAGTCCCACCAGGATGGTAAAGTAAAGACTTCCGAGCACATCATCGGTAACCGGGAGCTGTTTCTTTTTCACCCATCTCTTTACGAGATAGTATGAAGAAACGATCCCGATCAGGTACATCAGGCCGTACCACCGGATCTGAAAGGGACCGATCTTGATGAGATAGGGTTTTATGTCCGGGAATGGGAGCACCGGCTATGACGGCCCCGTGGGGTATTTCCCCTCCCGGACGATCTCCGGGAGACTTTTCCTGCCCGAGGGGAATTCTCTCTCCTGCTGTTCCGGAGGGAGGTCCTCCCTGTTCCCCGGTCTGCCGACTGCGGCCATGGCCTCGACGGTGTATCCTTCCGGCAGCTGCAGTACCGTCCTGGCCTGTTCATAACTGAACCCCTGCATGCCGTGGACGACCAGGCCCATCGCCGAGCCTTGCAGGGCGAGGTTTTCCCAGGCCGCCCCGGTGTCGAAGGAGTGGGTCCTGGAAGGTTTGTTGTTGTAATCGAAGGTTTCCTTGGATACGATCACGATCAGAGCCGCGGCGTGTTTCGCCCAGAGCCGGTTCTGCTCCACCAGGAGGTTGAAGAACATATCCCAGTGCTCGGTACCCCGCCGGGCATAGAAAAATCTCCACGGCTGATTGTTGTAGGAAGAGGGCGCCCACCGCGCGGCCTCGAAGAGGGACATCAATTGCTCGGTGGGTATTTCTTCTCCGGACATGGCCCGGGGAGACCAGCGACCGATGAAAAGCCGGTCGATGTCGTGTTCCGGCTTTCGGTACCGGTACAGCTCGCCGTTCGCGATCATAATTCCCTCCCGGATTTCCACTTACTATCCAGACTCACGCCTTTTAAATACACAGAGGGTGTCCTTTCGAGATGACATCACTGCCTTCCCCCCGAAGCACTGTCACAGCATTTTTCCATGTCCTATTTTCCATGCCACGACCGGTGAGTCAAGCGTGAGGCCTTCCGCCAGAACTACATGTATCAGCCCTGAAGGTAAAATGTGAATGTCAAATGTCAAGACCTGACACCTTTTTAGATGATGAAGGGGGTGGGGGTGAAGGTCAGGATCAGGATGACGGCGGCCAGGGCGCCGAGCGCCTTTCGCCTCCGGTCCAGCGGCACCTCCTCCTTCACCACCGGCGGGTGGGTGAAACCCATGAAGTAGATCAGGATGGCGCTCCAGAAAAACCAGCCCCACCAGAGAAATCCCAGGGGGATGAGGAGCAGCAACGCGGCCCGGCTGACTGCGCCCTGTCGTTTCCCGAAGAGGGCGTAGAGGGTGTGCCCGCCGTCGAGCTGGCCTACCGGGAGCAGGTTCAACGCGGTGACGAAGAAGCCGATCCAGGCGGCGAAGGCCACCGGGTGGAGGAAAAGATTGGCCTCTTCGGGGAGAGATCCGAACATCATTTTCTCCAGCAGAGAAAACAGGAGGGAACTGCCGAGCAGGAAGCCGTCACCCGCAGGCAGGGGGGCGGTCTCGATCCGGGAAAGAGAGAGACCGACCACCGAGAGCGGAAGGGCCACCAGAAATCCCGCCAGGGGACCGGAGACCCCGATTTCGATCAGCGCCCGGCGATCGGGGATGGCCGACTTGATCCGGATGACTGCTCCAAAGGTGCCGATGATCGTGGGCGCGGGAATAAAGATCGGCCAGGTAGCACTCACCCCGTGCCGGCGGGCGGTGAGATAGTGGGCCATCTCGTGCACCCCGAGAATGAGCAGGAGCGAAGCCGCGAAGGGAATCCCCTCGAGAAGGGCGAAGGGATCTTTCGTGAAGTCGGCCCCGGCGATCAGGCTCCCCGCCATCAGGGTGGTCAGGACGGTGGCTGCAAAGAGCAGTCCCGGGATCCTGCGGCTCATGCGCCGCCCGCCTCAGCGGCCGGGATTTCCAAAGTGTTCCTCCGGGACCTGCGCAAAGAGTGCAGTCGGCAGGCCATTCCCCTCTGGCTCACAGCAGGCAGACCTGGCGGCCGTCCCCCGTGATATCCTCGGGAAAACGCTGGATCATCTCCTTCTTTACATACTCCTCGACCTCATAGGCCGTGCTGAAAGAGTCGATTTCGTACACCAGGCGCTGGGCGTCTTCCAACCGGGAGGCGCGGATAATCTTCTTGACCCGCGGCAGGGCGACGGCGTTCATACTGAGCTGGTCGATCCCCAGGCCGATCAGGACCAGGGTGTAGATGGGCTCACCCGCCATTTCTCCGCACATCGCCACGGTGATGCCCTGGTTGTGCGCCGCATTGATTACCCCCCGGACGATCCGGATCACCGCCGGG
>JAUVQV010000071.1 GCA_030597995.1 Candidatus Rokuibacteriota bacterium | reverse complement strand
TAGGGGCCTGGGTAGCATTAACGGGCCAACTCGTCTCCCCGATCTTAGCGCTCGGCCTTGCGGTCGCGCTGTGGGCGGCGGGCTTCGACATCATCTACGCCTGCCAGGATGTGGAGGTGGACAGGGCACAAAACCTGCACTCCATGCCAGCCCGCTTCGGAGTGCCCTTCGCCCTGGGCGTGGCGCGCGTTCAGCACCTCCTCAGCCTCCTTCTCCTCATATTGACCGGCGTTCTCTTCCAC
The DNA here is from genome assembly GCA_030597995.1 of Candidatus Rokuibacteriota bacterium. Next base: position 5,659 of record JAUVQV010000071.1, on the reverse strand, counting down.
CTGACCGGCCTCTACTATCTCGGTCTCCTGATCGTCTCGCTCCTGCTCCTCGTTGAACACCGCCTGGTTTCCCCGAACGACCTCTCCAAGCTGAACACCGCTTTTTTCGCCACCAACGGATTCATCGCCGCTCTTTTTTTCATCTTCACTACTGCCGACCTGACCCTGGGCATGCTGCGGTGAAGGTCGTCATCGGCATCACAGGGGCCAGCGGCTCCATCTACGGAAGGCGCCTCGCAGAGGTCCTCCTTCACGAGGGTCACTCCTGCCACCTGATCGTATCAGAGGCCGGGAAGGTCGTGGTGGCGCACGAACTGGATGAGGAGCCCGCCCAGTGGCCGTCCGTGCTGCCGGGAGGCAGCAACGGCCTGAGACTGTGGGACGACCGGGACCTGCTCGCTCCCTTCTGCAGCGGCTCCCACTCACCCGATGCCATGGTTGTCGTTCCTTGCAGCATGGGTTCTCTGAGCCGCATCGCTGCCGGGACGGCTGACACCCTCCTCACCCGGACCGCCGATGTATGCCTCAAGGAGCGGCGACCGCTCCTCCTGGTGGTTCGAGAAATGCCGATCAATCTGATCCACATCGAGAACATGGGCCGGGTAACCCGAGCGGGGGGAATTATCCTCCCGGCCTCACCGGCCTTTTACCACCGCCCCTCCCGGATCGAGGATCTCGTGAATTTTGTAGTCGGGAAAATCATGAACGGGCTGGGGATGCCCCAGAGGCTTTTCACCCCGTGGGGTGACGAGACAGGATAACGCTCAAATCGGTGATGTGAGCGCTGCGGGCCGGAAAATAGGCCGCATGTTCGGCGGCATCTCCTGCCGTTACGACCTGCTCAACCGGCTGATGAGCCTGGGTAGGGATCAGTCCTGGCGTCGCCGGGCAGCCCGCCTCGCAGAGGTGCCGCAAGGGGGCCGGACTCTGGATCTGTGCTGCGGCACCTGCGACCTCTCTCTGGAGCTGGCCCGGCTCGGGACCTCTCCGACCGTGATCGGTCTGGACTTCTCAAAGGCAATGCTCCGCCTTGGACTTATGAAATGCGACCGGGACGGCAGGTCGAACGCGGTGCACCTCCTGTGCGGGGATGCCATCCGCCCGCCGCTTGCCCGCGGCGTTTTTGACGCCGTGACCGTCGCGTTCGGGCTGAGAAATATCGCCGACCAAACCGCGGCCCTCAGTGAAGTGCTCCGCGTACTCCGCCCCGGAGGGCGGTTCGTGGTCCTGGAATTCAGCCATCCGGAAGGGAAGCTCCTCCGCGGCGCGTACCACCTTTATCTGCGTACAATCCCGCTCTTTCTCGCATTTCTGTTGCGGGCCGACCCGGGAGCTTACCGCTACCTTGCCCGCACAGTGATCGCATTCCCCGGGGTGGCTGATCTCTCACGGGTCATGGAAAAGGCCGGCTTTCAAAATGTCCATTACCACCATCTCTTTCTCGGCACAGTTGCCATCCACGTCGGGGAAAAAGGTGTCAGGTCTTGACATTTGACATAAGGGAGAGGTGTTTTTCCTCAAGAGAGCGCCGGGTAATGCGGGAGTGCCCTCTGGAAGGCGTCACCGGAGTGAGAGCAAAGGCGAAGCAAAGATCCCTGCAATTATTCCGGGCTGCACCGGGTCAGGGCGCCCGGAAAGATCCCCGCACGGTGTTGGAAAATAGGCTCTCGTTGCGGTTGAGCGAGGTGTCTACGGCCGTCACCCGGTAGCGGTAATCATTCCCCGGAAGCACGTCCCGGTCACGGTACGACACCTTCCTCACGGGCTCCGTGTTTATCCTTTTGAACGCCCCCCCGCCGAGAGACCGGTAGATATGGTATCCCAGGATATCGGCGTCCCCGGGAGAAACCCAGCTGAGCACAAAAGCATCTCTAGAGGATACCGCCTGGAGACCGGTGGGGGCTCCGGGGGGAGTTCGATCCTCGGTGCGTGCGCACACCTCCTGTGAGGGAGGACCCTCGTTATCCACGAACCCGGATCTGAGCAGTCCCCGGATCTCGTAGCAATACTCTTTTTCCCGGGAAACCTCGATATCCACGAAGCGGGTTGTGTCCAGCGGCTCACGATTTATGAGTTTCTTCGCCGCTCTCTCTTTTTCTCCACGGTAGACCTGATAGCGGATCCCACGCGGCGCAGCGTCCGCCTCCCCCCAGCTGAGTGAAATTGCCCCTTTGCTGCCCTCGGCCCGCAATGTCCCGTTGACGCCGGGAATCAGTTGCAGGCCGATCGTCAAAGATTCCGATACCGCCCGCTCCCGGGATTTCTCCTTCAAGAGTTCTATGCGGTAGGTGTAGGTCTCACCGGTCTTGACGTTGGAATCGTCGTAGGAAAGTGCTTCACCGAAGGGAAATCCCTGCTCATCCAGCAGGCCGCCTACCTCCGAAAATTTTTGACCGGAATCCGAATCGGTTCTCCTCAAGATGCGGGCAAACATCCAGGGCGGATCGGACTGCAGAAATGTCTTTCGTTCCGGGACACGAAAGGTGAGGTGCACTTGGCCCTCCCGGATCCACATTTTAAACGATTCGATCCTTGCGGACTGGACCTGCCCCGGAAGGCGTGGCGGCGCTTTCTTTCCACAACCAACCGGGATCAGCATCGTCCAGAAAAGCAGGCACACAGAAAACCGGCCCTTCCATCTTCTGAGGGGCCGTCTTAAAAATTGCACTGCGTGAGGCGGGTTAAGCCTTGTCACTACCATCATTCGTCAAACCCTCCCCGAGCCCCCGCCGGCGTCCCGAGGGCCGGGGAGGGGAATCAGATACGGATTGGCGGTACGCCATCTCGACCAGAACTTGTCCCGCATTTCTCAAATCCGCCTCCGCCGCCTTGATTTTCTCTATGTCATCTCCGCTCATGGCCTCCCTGACCCTCTCTGAGTGGAGCAAAATCGCTTCCCTCTCTTCCTCCTTGATACTTGAACCGAACTCCTCCATAGATCTTCCGGTGGAATAGAGGAGGGACTCCGCCTGATTGTGGACTTCCGCCTGTTGCTTTTTCCGGCTATCACTCGCGGCATGCTTTTCGGCATCCTGGACCCTGGCTTGAATTTCCTCTTTGCTCAAGCCGCTTGAGGCGTTGATACGTATAGCCTGTTCAAGCTTCGTGCCCAAGTCCTTGGCGGAAACATTGACGATCCCATTGGCGTCAATATCGAAGGTGACCTCGATCCTCGGCACACCTTTCGGAGCGGGCGGGACTCCAAACAACTCGAACTGACCCAGTGACTTGTTGTCGATGGCCATCTCACGCTCTCCCTGAAGGACATGGACGGTCACCGAGCTCTGGTTGTCCGTCGCCGTGGAGAAAATCTGGCTCTGCCGGTAAGGGATAGTGGTGTTGGCCTCTATAAGTTTTGTGAATATCCCGCCGCGGGTCTCAATTCCAAGAGAGAGGGGCGTCACATCGAGGAGCAAGACGTCCCGGACCTCCCCTTTCAGAACTCCGCTCTGAATGGCCGCCCCCAGGGCCACAACCTCATCGGGGTTTACCCCTTTGCTCGGCTCCTGCTGGAAGAAATTCTGGACCACCTGTTGAACGAGAGGCATCCTGGTCTGCCCTCCAACGAGCACCACCTCCTTGATATCCTGTACCTTCAGGTTGGCCTGCTTCAGGCACTTCCGGCAGGGGTTGATAGTCCTCTCCACAAGATCCTTGATCAGCTGTTCCAGTTTGGCCCTCGTCAGGAAATGCTGCATGTGCCTTGGGCCCTGCGAGTCCGCCGTTAAAAAAGGGAGGTTGACGTTGGTCTCAACCGTGACCGAGAGCTCATGTTTAGCTCTCTCGACAGCTTCCTTGAGGCGCTGAAGAGCTATCTTGTCCTTTTTCAGGTCCACGCCCTGTTCCTTATTGAATTGACCGGCGAGGTGATTGATGAGAACCTGGTCGAAATCTTCCCCACCGAGGAAAGTGTCACCGCTGGTGGCCATGACCTCATATACTCCATCGCCGATCTCCAGGATTGAGATGTCGAAGGTTCCTCCACCCAGGTCGTAAACCGCGACCTTGTGCCGCTCCTTATGATCCAGGCCGTATGTCAGGGCAGCGGCGGTCGGTTCGTTGATGATCCGGAGAACGTTCAATCCGGCGATTGTACCCGCATCTTTTGTCGCCTGGCGCTGGCTGTCGTGGAAGTAGGCCGGAACCGTTATCACGGCTTCGGTGACCTTCTCCCCGAGATAATCCTCGGCGTTCTGACGCAGCCGGCGCAGAATGATGGCCTGTATCTCCGGAGGGCTGTGAACCTTGCCGCGGACCTCCACCCAGGCATCACCGTTGGGGGCCTCAATAATCTTGAAGGGAATCATTTTCACAGAGCGGCTGATTTCCGGACTCTGGAATTTCCGGCCGATCAACCTTTTTACGGAGAAGACAGAATTTTCAGGATTCGTGACCGCTTGGCGCTTGGCGATCTGACCGACCAGCTGCTCTCCCCCCTCGGCGAAGGCCACCATCGAGGGCGTGGTGCGGCCCCCCTCGGAGTTCGGGATTACCACCGGACCGCTCCCCTCCATCACCGCTACGCAGGAGTTGGTGGTTCCGAGATCAATCCCGATTACCCGGCTCACTCCGTTTGTTCTTCTTTTTCTTCAGCGACCAGCTTGGCGACTCCCACCATAGCCGGCCGGAGAACCTTCCCGTTCAGGAGGTAGCCCTTCCGGTATTCCTCCACTACCGTCCCGTCGGGGGGATCACCATCAGTCTCAATCCGGGACATCGCCTCGTGAAGGTGAGGGTCGAAAACCTCCCCTGAAGCCGGAACGTGCTCCAATCCGAAATGGGACAGGGCCTCCCGGAACTGCTTCAGCACCAGTTCCACTCCCTGGGCCAGCACCTCCGCGTCTGTCTCCGGTTCGGCGTGCTGCGCAGCCCGCTCCAGATCGTCGAGTACCGGGAGGAGATCCTTGATGATTCTCTCCCTGGCGCTCCGCTGATTTTCTTCTCTTGCACGCTGCTGCCGCTTTTTATAATTCTCGAACTCCGCTTGAAGACGGGCAAGTCGGTCCAGATAGGAGGCTGCCTCCTGCCTGGCGGAGTCTAAATCTTCTTCTGCCCGGCGCCGGGATTTTCTCTTCTTTGTCGCCTTTTCTTCAGTCTTGACGCCGGTATCTCGAGAAAGCGCTTCCGCTGCGGGCCGCGGGCTCCCGTGCTCTTCAGTCGAACCTTTTCCAGGCTGATGTTCTTCTTCGCTCATCTCCACTCCCTGCCACCAAAACTCTCTGGCCTCTTTTCCCTCATCCCGTGTTAGTCACCGTGAACTGACTGAATTTTCGAGCGAAGTGAGCGGAACCGGAGGCACGGCTGTTTCCGGAACGGTTTGTTCAGCCCAAATTGAGGTACTCACTCAAGCTGGAAGCAGTATACGCGACGATCGGAATGATCTTCGCATACTCCATCCGGGTGGGACCGATAACACCGAGGACCCCAAGGTTCTGCCCTTCCCGCCGGTAAGGAGCGGTTATGAGACTCAACTCCCGGAGTTCCGGCAAGGGCATCTCGCCACCGATAAAAACCTGGGTCCCCTCCGACTCCAGGACATGATCCAAAAGTTGGAGCAACTTGCTCTTCTCTTCTATCGCCTCAATGAGATGGCGCATCTTTGCGGGGCTGGCAAACTCCGGCCAGGCAAAAATATTTGCCGCTCCATCCGTATAGAGGT
>JAUVQV010000093.1 GCA_030597995.1 Candidatus Rokuibacteriota bacterium | reverse complement strand
GAAACATCTTTTTCGGAGAGGGAATCGCGGCGGAAATAGATCTGGATCCGGTCGCCGCCGTCCTGGAGGTGGGAAAAGGCCGTCTTGCCGAACTTGCGCAGGGCGATGACTCTCCCCGCCGCCAGCGCCCGGCGGTCCAGAGACGCCAGCTCGTCGCCGGAGAGGTGGCCCGCCTTCCGGATCAGGTCGCCGGCCCGGTCGGTCGGCCGGTATCGGGCGGAGTAGGGGTCGACGCCCATCTCGCGCAATTCGGCGAGTTTTTTCTTCCGCTGCCGGATGAGGTCGTGTTCCGGTTCCACCGCTCACTTGCTCCCGGGAGCAGAGTGCTCACGAATCCGGTGCAGGAGGTAGCCGTCTATGAAGGCGTCGATCTCCCCGTCCAGAAAGCTTTCCACCTTTCCGGTCTCCAGACCGGTGCGGTGGTCCTTGATCAGGCGGTAAGGGTGGAGGACGTAGGAGCGGATCTGGTTTCCCCAGGCGATCTCTTTCTTCTCGCCCTGAAGCTCCTCGATCTTCTTTTTCTGCTGGTCTTTCTGAAGCTGGTAGAGGCGGGAGCGGAGTACTTTCATGGCGAAGGCCTTGTTTTTGTGCTGCGAGCGCTCGTTCTGGCACTGGACCACAACACCGGTCGGGAGATGGGTGATCCGGACGGCGGAGTCGGTGACATTCACGTGCTGTCCCCCGGCCCCGGAGGAACGGTAGGTGTCGACGCGCAGATCTTCATCCCGGATCTCGACCTGGGTGGTCTCGTCGATCTCGGGGTAGGCCAGGACCGCCGAGAAGGAGGTGTGCCGGCGGCCGCCGGCGTCGAAGGGGGAGATCCGCACCAGACGGTGGATGCCCACATCGGCGGCCAGAAGACCGTAGGCGTACTCACCGGAAACCAGGACTGTCGCGCTTTTCAAGCCGGCTTCCTCACCTGGCTGGTAATCGATGATCTTGGTGCCGAAGCCCCGTTTCTCCGCCCAGCGCAGATACATCCGGAGGAGCATTTCCGACCAGTCCTGAGACTCGGTGCCCCCCGCGCCGGGGTGGATGACCAGGAAGGCGTTGTTTTGATCGTGTTCGCCGGAGAGAAGGGTCTGGATCTCTTTCGCGTCGATGTCCCGTGCCAGTACGGGGATTATTTTCTTCAGCTCGCCCAGGATCTCGGTGTCCCCCTCCCGGTAGAGCTCGAAAAGAACCTCGATTTCCTCCTGGTGGGTGTCGACCGTCTTCCAGTAGTCCAGCTCGCTCAGGAGGCTATTCCGCTCTCTCAGGATTTCCGTCGAGGATTGGCCGCTCTCCCAGAAGCCGGTTTTGGCCATTTTGGTCTCCAGGACCTCAACCCGTTTTCCCTTGGATTCCAGGTCAAAGATGCCTCCTTAAGTCCCGGGACCGTTCCCGGAGTGCGAGATATTTGTCCCATAGTTCCTTTTCCGATTCCATGGTGTGTTCGTAACCTCCTGATTGCAAAAGGCCAACTTCCTCCCCGCCTTCCCCCCGGTTGAAGAGGGGCATAGACAGCAGGTAAAAGAATACCCTATTTGGGAGGCGGCTATCAAGTTTTTTCATTTCCGGAAAATTGACTTGTGATTGTTTTCTGATAGTATTCCCCGGGTTATGGTGTTTTTAGAGCGAAACGATATCGGGGGGAGGGATCGATGACCAAGGGCTTTACTCTGTGGTTCACCGGGCTTTCCGGTTCCGGCAAGACCACGGTCTCGAAGGGGGTGGAGGCGGAGCTTCGCGCCCGGGGTCTGTGGAAGATCGAGCTCCTGGACGGCGACGTGATCCGCACGCACCTCTCCCGGGGACTAAGCTTCTCAAAGGAGGATCGCGATATCAACATCCGTCGGATCGCGTTTGTCTGTCACCTCCTGACGCGCAATGACGCGATCGCGGTCGCCGCGGCCATTTCCCCCTACCGGGCTCTCCGCGAGGATGCCCGGCGGACCATCGGACGATTCGTCGAGGTATTTTGCACCTGTCCCCTTGAGGTGCTGATCGAGCGTGACCCCAAAGGGTTGTACCGCAAGGCCCTGGCCGGCGAGATCCCGAATTTCACCGGTGTCACCGACCCCTACGAAGAGCCGGAGCACCCCGAGCTCATGCTGAATACCGATCGGGAGAAACCCGGGGAGAGCATCGGAAAGGTAATTGCGCACCTGGAGAAGTTAGGCTATATCCTCCCCGCGATTCACCGTAGTGAGAGAGATCCCGAGGCGGAGACCGCACTCCCGAAGCAGCCCGGGAATCGATAGAGTTGCTGATCCGCCCCGCCGCCGGCGATGGGTAGCCTCTCCATTTTTAAGAAGACCCGCTCGCAGAGGAAGCTCTTCGTCCTCAGTCTCGACGGCGTGCCGTGCTCCTTTCTCGAGATACTCACCCGGGAGGCTGTGCTCCCCAACCGGGCACGCCTCCTGACAGCGGGAGGAGTACGAAGGATGGCCGCGACTCAGCCCGCTGTTTCATCCGTGGCCTGGTCAACGTATATGACCGGCCAGAACCCGGGCAAGCACGGCATATTCGGTTTTGTGGACCGCACGCCCGGCTCGTACGAGATGTTCGTTCCCACCTCGAGGAACATGGTTTCTTCGACCCTGTGGGAGGTGCTCAGCCGGGCCGGTAAGCGGGTAGTCGTGGTCAACGTTCCGCTGACCTATCCTCCCCGCCCGGTCAATGGGGTCCTGGTATCGAGTTTTCTCTGCCCCTCTCTGGACAAGGTGGCGTATCCCCGGGAGGTGTCGGAACTCCTCAAGGGGATGGGCTATCGCATCGACATCGACTCCCGGCTGGGACACACCTCCCGGGAGGAATTCGTCCGGGATCTGGACCTCACCCTGGAAAAGAGGTTCGAGGCCGCCTTCGCCCTCATGTGCCAAAAGTCGTGGGATTTTTCCCAGCTCCACGTCCTGGAGACCGACCGCATGAATCATGTGCTCTGGGAGGATTACGAGCAGGGGGCCTCTCCCGAGCGCGAGGCGTTTCTCGACTTCTACCGGAGGCTGGATTCCCGCATCGGGGACCTGCTCGGTCGATTGCCGCCCGCCACAGACCTGGTGCTGCTCTCGGATCACGGGTTCTGTCTCCTGGAGAAGGAGGTGTATCTGAATCGCTTTCTGGAGGAGCGGGGCTGGCTGGAGTTCGAGCACCGGCCGGCCCGAAATCTGGGAGATATCGGCCCCGGGGCCCGTGCGTACAGCCTCGCCCCGGGGAGAGTCTTTCTGCACCTCAGGGGGAGGGAACCGAAAGGGATGATTCAGGGTAGAGAGGAGTATCGCACCCTTCGCGAGGGGCTGGCGGCCGACCTGCTCGGTCTGCGGGATCCGGAAAGCGGCCGTCAGGTGATCGCCCAGGTGCTGCGCGGTGAGGAGATCAGCCACAACCCCGCCTGGGGGGAGTTCCCAATCTCCCTCTCGGGCCGCTTCCTCGCGCCGTGCGATCTTCTGGCCGTCGCCCACGATGGGTACGATCTCAAGGGAAACCTGAGCCGGGAGGCGGTATTCGGACGCGCCTCCCTGGCGGGGATGCACACCGGCCATGGCGCCTTCATATTCATCAGGGGGCGAAACATCCGGGTTGCGGCACCGAACCTCCGCGATCTCTTCCCGACTATTCTGGAGATGGCGGGAGTCTCTCACGAGGAGGACATCGACGGTGAGTGCCTGTTGTGACCCCGGGCCCCGGGGGAGCAGGCGGGGAATTCGCCGCGAGGTGAAAAGTGTCTAAAAAGGCCGTATTCCTGGATCGCGATGGGGTGCTGAATCATCGTCTGCCGGATGGGGCGTATGTCACCACCTGGGCGGAGTTCCGCTTCTGCCGGGGAGTGAAGAAGGCCCTGCGGCTTCTCAAACAGGAGGGGTACCTCCTCATCGTGGTCACCAACCAGCGCGGAGTCGGGCGGGGCCTGATGACCGAAGAGGATTTGAGCCGGATCCACCGGAGAATGGAGCGCGAGCTGGAGAAGTCCGGCGCCCCTCTGGACGCGATCCTGTACTGTCCCCATGACATCGATGCCGCCTGCCGCTGCCGGAAACCGCAGCCGGGGATGATCCTGGAGGCCCTGCGGCGCTTCGGGATAGAGCGTTCAGGTTCGTACATAATCGGGGATTCGGAAACCGATCTGGAGGCGGGTCGGGCCGCGGGCTTGAGAGGTCTGCTCATTGTCTCTGGGAGAAGAGGAGGGCCTCGGGGTGTGCACACCGCTCCTTCACTGCAGGCCGCGGCCGAGGAAATCGTGAGACGCGCACCGGGAGAGGTGCTCACATGACGGGCCGCGGCAGAGGCGGCGAAAACGCCGCGCTCGGGCTCCTGGGGGCCGGTACCGGACTCTTTCTCTATGCCCTGCAGCGGATTCTGACCGCGCTTTTCTGGCCCAAGGTGGGGAACGGCCTCCTGCTATTTTCCCTCTTCGGGGCGAGCCTGGGGGGGGTCTTCATCTATCTCCTTCCCCTGTCGTACCGCCATTTCCTGAGGGACCGGCGCCGGTGGATCCACCTTCTCTGGGGGGGGACGGCGCTCGGATTTCTCTTCTTCCTCGAGAGGAGCGCTGCCGGCCTCTGGCCGGGAAAGAGTCTGTCCCTGGGGTCTTTTTCCGTTCCCTTTCTCATGGGGCTGGGCGCGCCTCTGTTTCTGGCGGCGGCGGCCCTCTTCGCCGAGAGCGGGGATGGTTCGGAGGCCAAGGGTGTCGGCTGGTTTGCGCTCTTTGCGGGCGCGGTCTGGCTGGGGGTGGAGTTCCTGCCCGCTCCCGGGGCGCCGACCCTGGCGTTGGCGGGGGTGATTCTTGGGACTCTGCCGGCCCTGATGCGCGGCGGCCCTCTTTCCCCGCTGCGCCGGGGGACGGCGCTGCTGCTCCTGGGAGTGACGGCCGCTGTGCTCCTTCCCGCTTCACCGAACCTCGAGTTTCGTCCTCCCCGGAGTCACTCTCCGCAGACGGCGCAGGAGAGCGCCGGGAGCGCCGAGGTCGCGGAAGTGTGGGGAAAAGGGGCCCGCGTGGAAATTCAACCGCATCAGGGGGGCTGGGCGCGGCTCTGGATTGACGGGCGGCTGCGCGAGGATGTCATCCGGCCCCTGCAGGGGGCGAGCCCGGCCCCGCCGCTGCATGCCGGAGAGGACGGCCTTTTCGACATCCTGATGCTGGGGTTTCCCAACGGCGCCCTGCTCCGCACGCTGCTCGACAGGAATGAGGCCCGGATCGTCGTACTCGAGCCGAACCGCGACCTGGTGCGGGAGGTGGTCGGCCGCTGGCCGGCCCTGAAGGAGGCGGTAGAGGGGCGACGGCTGACGTTCTTTTCCGGGCATCCCCGCTGGTTTCTGGAGAGAAGCGATGATCTTTTCGATCTCATTGTCCTCATGGAAAACTACTCCTCCAGG
>JAUVQV010000009.1 GCA_030597995.1 Candidatus Rokuibacteriota bacterium | reverse complement strand
GGGCGGTGGAGCGCCGGGTGGCGGTGACGCATTGCCTGAAGCTGGAGTGCGTGCCCAGCTCCATCAGGAATTCCAGCAGGCTCGGAAGGAGACCCCTTCGCGGAAGCGCGGGGTCCACCTGGGAATCCAGGCCCTGCCAGAATTTTCTCAGGCCGAGAGCGGCGAAGACGAGCGCCAGGACTACAAAGGGCACGAATATGAGATCGACGTTGGTAACCGGCAGCATTTTCGAGAAGACGACCTCGCCGGGGGGGATCCGGAGTTTACCCGTCCCGGCGAGCATGGCAAGAAGCACGATCACCGGGACTGCGAAGAGCAGAGGCAGGTACTTGAGGTCGGAGAAGAGGGTCCCCATGAAGCGGGGAGTGGCGTGGTGCCGGTAGCTGGTGCGCCGGACAGCGGCCATGACCTCCCCGGGATTAGCCTCACGGGGGCAGAGAGCGGTGCAGTCGCTGCAGCCGTGGCAGAGCCAGACGTCCGGGTTGCTGACAAGCCGCTCTCTCAGGCCCCACTGGGCCCAGATCATCTCCTTGCGGGGAAAGGGCCGGGGGTCGGGTGTCACCCCGCAGACCACCGAACAGGTGGCGCACTGGTAGCACTTCTTCAGGGAGCCTCCTCCAGCGGCTATGAGTTCCCTCACATAACCGAGGTCCGGTTTCACCACCTGTGCTTCGGACATGTTTTTCATTTTCCCCGGCAATTAACGTTAAAGGCCCTTGAAGGGATTGGGCCCGATTGCCTCTATCTCCTTTATGAAGCTGTCTACGATCCCCGGGAGCCGGTTGTATTCGTTGATAGAGAGCTGGACGAGCTGGACCCGGTCCGCTTCCAGCTGCAGGCGGTCCAGGGTCTCCTGCACCTTCCCCAGCCGGTCGTCGGCCAGCTCGCTCCCCTTGATGAAGTGGCACTGGTAGTCGTCGCCGTGCTTGCAGCCGATGAGCAGCATGCCGTCCACGCCCTTGGAGAGGGCGTCGGCGATCCAGACCAGATTGGTCCCCCCGAGGCAGCGCAACGGGATGAAGCGGATGTGGGGGCTGTACTGCAGGCGCTTGAGCCCGGCCATGTCCAGGGCCGGATAGGCGTCGTTCTCGCAGATCAACCCCACGATGCAGGGGATATCCTCGTCCTCGGGAACCTCGATGGCCTTGATCATGGAGGCGATGATCTCCACGGAGTAGTCCTTGAAGGAGACGATCCTCTCCGGGCAGGCCCCCATGCAGACCCCGCAGCGGCGGCAGCGCAAGGGATTGGGCAGGGGGGTTCCTTTCTCGTCCTCGTCCAGGGTGCCGAAGGGGCACTCCTCGGTGCAGCGCTTGCACTGGGTGCAGCGCTGGAGAAAGAATTCCGGAAAGGACGGGTCGCCCACCCGGGGGTGAACGCTCTTGCCCTGGGCGGTCAGCTCCACACAGTGGATGGCCTTGAGGGCGGCCCCGGCCGCGTCCTGGAGGGCGCCGCCGGTGTCCATCGGCTGCCGCACCGTTCCGGCGGCGTAGATCCCGGTGCGCTGCGTCTCATAGGGAAAGCAGATGAAGTGCGAGTCGGGGAAGCCGTACTTCAGCTCCGGCAGGCCCGGCCCGAGGCGGTATCCCAGGTTGAGGATCGGCTCCGCGGCGGTGCTGGAAACCATTCCCGTGGCCAGCACGAGCAGGTCGGGCTCGAGGGCGATCTTCTCCCCGAGGAGGGTGTCGGCGACCTCGACCCGCACCGGCCCTCCCTCGGTCCCGACTCCGGTGACCTCTCCCTTGGTAAAAAAGATACCCGGGTCCTCCTGGACGCGGGCGTAGAAGTGCTCCCCGTGCCCGGGGGTGCGGATGTCCCGGTAGACGACGGTGACCTCGGCCTCCGGATCCTGCTCCCGCACGTAGAGCGCCTGCTTGAGGGAGTTGAGGCAGCAGACGGCCGAGCAGTAGGGGAGGTGCTCCGCATCCCGGGAGCCGGCGCACTGGATGAACGTGACGTGACGGGCTCTCCGCCCGTCCGAGGGCCGCGTGATTTTCCCCTGCCTCGCCATCGCCTCCAGGTCGTGCCCGGTGATGATGTCGGGGGAAGTGCCGTACCCCAGGTGGCCCAGCTTGGCCGGATCGTAGGGCGCGGCCCCGGTGGCCAGGACGATGGCGCCCACCCGGAACGTCTCGCTCCCGGCGGCGGAGATCACCTCGGCGTCGAAGAGGCCGGGCTGGCCCGCGATCTTCTCTATTACGGCCCCGGTCAGGACCTTGATCCCCGCATGGGCGAGTACGCACTCTCTCTTCTCGGTCAAGGCGGGCTCCTGCGGCTCCCGGTAGGGAGCCTCCAGGGGGAGGTCCTGGTGGACCCGGGCCAGATGACCGCCCAGTTCCTGTTCTTTTTCGACCAGCACCACCTCGTACCCGGTCTCGGCGGCCTCCAGGGCCGCCGTCATTCCCGTCAGCCCTCCACCGACCACCAGCAGCTTCTTGGAGGTCTCCTGAATGAAGGGCTCCGGCGGTTCGGTCTTTTGGGCCCGTGAGATTCCCATCCGGAGATAGTCCCCCGCGAGCAGCTGTGTCGCCTCTTCCTTCGGGGTGTGGCTCCAGACGACGTGCTCCCGGAGGTTGACCCGCTCGAGGATGGGGGCGTCAATGCGGAAGGCGTCCACCATGACGCGCGGCGAGCAGGCGGCCACCACCACCGTGTTTACGCCCTCTCTTTCAATGTCGCCGGCGATGAGCGCCGTCCCCTCCTCCCCGCAGAGGAATGGATTCGTCTTGACGATGCCGGCTTTGGCTGCCGTCGCCGCCTGGGAGAGTTTTTTGGTGTCGAGGGCCTCGCCGATGTCACAGCCGGTACAGATGTAGACACCGAGTTTGTGCTCCATGGTGATTATTTTCCCCGCGCAGCCTTGATGGCCTGGAGCGCCACCCCGGTGGCGTCCCGGACGGCCGCCGCCACATCGAGCGGTACTTTGTTGCAGCCGGCGGCCAGAACCTTGAAGCTCCCGGCGCCTGAGACGGTGAAGGCGTTCTCGTCATAGACCACGCCCGGTATCGGTGACTCGCTCGGGGTGGGGTCCATCCCGGTGGCGAGGACCGCCAGGTCGGCGTTCAGCTGGACTTTGGCGCCTGCGAGGATGTCCTCGGCCTCAACCGTGAGATCCCTGGTCGCGGGATCCTCGGTGATTTTGGCGACCTTCCCCTTGATGAGGTTGATCCGGTGTTCCGCCTGGGCCTTGACGAAGAAGTCCTCCAGTTTCCCCGGGGCGCGCACATCGATGTAGCACATCGTGATCTCGGCGTCGGGGTACTGATCGCGGACGTAGGCAGCCTGTTTGAGAGAGGCGAGGCAGCAGACCGCCGAGCAGAAGGGCAGGTGGAGACGGTCCCGGGAGCCGGCGCACTGAACGAAGACCACCCGCTTGGCTTCCCTGCCGTCGGAGGGGCGGGTGATCCTGCCCCGGGTCGGGCCGTTGGGTGCGGCCAGCCGCTCCATCATGACGTTGGTGATGACATCGGGCAGATCGCCAAACCCGAGGTTGTCGATCTTTTTCGCGTCATACGGTTTCCAGCCGGTGGCCGCCACCACCGCCCCGGCCTTCAGCTCCAGGCATCGCTCCTTCATTTCCAGTTCGATGGCGTCGTAGGGGCAGGCCTCCACGCACCGGGCGCACTCCAGGCCCTTGCAGACCGCGGGATCGATGACATAACGCATTGGGAAGGCCATCTCGTGGGGGAGATAGACGGCCCTCGTCCGGTCGAGTCCGAAGTTGAAATCGTTCGGCCTCTCGACGGGACACACCTCGACACACTTGTGACATCCGGTGCACTTCTCATTGATGTAGCGGGGGCGGACCTTGACCGTAACGTCCAGGTCCCCCGGCGACCCGGAGATCTTTTCGACTTCAGCAAGGGTGTGGACGTTGATTGAGGTATTTTTCCGGAGGCGCTGAAAGTTGATCTCCAGCCCGCAGTAGGGGGGGCACATCTTCGGGAAATACTGGTAGTTTCGCGCTACCCGCCCGCCGAGGTAGGCGTCTCTCTCTATGATCCGTGTGGGCCAGCCGGCCTCGGCCGCCTCGATAGCGGTCGTCAGTCCGCTGATACCCCCGCCGATCACGAGGATGGTTTTCCTGATCTCTCCCTCCGACATTTCAAATCACTCACAATCCCCCTCTCGCCCTTTGTCGAAAGGGGAAATGAATAATTATTCACTTTTTCGGAATCAGCTCGATGAAGGGCTTCTTAAAGAACTCCCATTTCCCCGTGGCCGGGTCGTACTTGGAGTTCACGAACACCTTCCATTGCTCCTCGTCCAGCTGCGGGTAGTCGGCCCGGTAGTAGAAGCCCGGGTAGCGGGTCTCTTTGCGGAAGAGGATATGCCGGAGATGGCCCTCGGCGGTCCAGATGCGGTGGTAGTTCTCCCAGCAGCGGATCAGCTCGTGGAGATCCTCGGCGGCCATCTTCCCGGAGTCTTCCTTGAGCATGGTCAGGTACCGGAGGCCGTCCTCCATCATCTTTTCGTTGGTCACCTACATGGTGGAGGTCCCGGCCACGTACTCGTCCATGATCTTGGTCAGCCGAAACTGGAGCATCTTCGGTCGGATGTAGTGGGGGTTGATCATGGGGTCGGTGGTGTAGGCGCTGTGCTCCTGAAAGAGCCGCACCGGCCTGTAGATCTCCTCAGCCAGCTCCTGGGCGCTGTTGCTGATTGACGGCACATAGTCCTTGTGGTCCTCCAAGAAGCGGACCGCGGCCTTGCCGGCGATTCGGCCCTCGGCGTGCGACCCCGAGGAGAACTTGTGCCCGGAGGCCCCGACGCCGTCGCCGGCGGTGAAGAGCCCCTGGACGGTGGTCATCCGGTTGTAGCCCCAGTTCCATTCCGGGGGGGCGAAATCCTCCGGTCCGCTCACCCAGATCCCGCAGCAGCCGGAGTGCGAGCCCATCAGGTAGGGCTCGGTCGGCATCAGCTCGGAGTGCGTCTCCTCGGGCTTGATGTTCATGCCGGCCCAGAGCCCGGCCTGGCCGACGGTCATGTCGAGGAAATCCTCCCAGGCCTCGGACTCGAGGGCCCGGACCTTCTTCTTGTCGTTCCCTACCGACTCGAAGAGGGCCTTCATCGCGGCCGGGGTCTCCATGTAGATCGGTCCTCGTCCCTCCTTCATCTCCTTCATCATCAGGTGGTTGCGCAGGCAGGTGGCCGGCACCGCGGAGAGCCCGTACGGCGGGTACTTCTCCAGTTCGGCCTTGTTTTTTTGCATGTAGTCTTCGCCGTAGGCGTTGGTGGCCTTGGACTTGAAGAGGAGGAACCAGGCCCCGACCGGCCCGTAGCCGTCCTTGAAGCGGGCCGGCACGAAACGGTTCTCCATCAGGGTCATCTCGGCCCCGGCCTGGATGGCCATGGCGTAGGTCGAGCCGGCGTTCCAGACCGGGTACCAGGCCCGGCCCATCCCCTCGCCGGTGGAGCGGGGCCGGAAGACGTGGACCGCGCCTCCGCAGGCCATGAAGATCCCCTTGGCCTTGAAGACATAGATCTTCGGCTCTCTGACCGAGAAGCCGACCGCCCCGGCGACCCGGTTCGGTTCCTTGTCGTCAAGGAGGAGCTTTACGATGAATACCCGCTCGATGATGTTATCCATCCCGATGGCGTTTTTGGCGGACTCGGCCACGATGGTCTTGTAGGACTCGCCGTGAATCATGGCCTGCCACTTCCCCGAGCGGACCGGCTTGCCTCCTTCGGAGAGGGGCTTACCCTCGGAACCCTCCTCCTTCCAGATCGGCAGCCCCCACTCCTCGAAGAGATGGACAGAGTCGTCGACGTGGCGTCCGACATCGTAGATGAGGTCTTCCCGGACGATCCCCATCAGGTCGTTGGCGACCATCCGGACGTAGTCCTCGGGGGTGTTCTCGCCGAGGTAAGTGTTGATGGCCGAGAGCCCCTGGGCGACGGCGCCGCTGCGCTCCATGGCCGCCTTGTCTACCAGGGTAATTTTCAAGTTGTCGCCGGCCCAGCGCTTGGCCTCGAAGGCCGCGCCGCAGGCCGCCATACCCCCGCCGATGATGAGCAGGTCGGTGTCGACTTCGACAATTTCCGGATTGGAAAGGTCCATTTTCGGTGCGGTAACCATCTCTCTTCCTCCCTAGGCAACCTACTTCGCCGGGATCGGCAGCGTCTGGCCGACCTCGGTGAACAGGTTCTCGTTTTTAAGATCTCCCTCGGCCGCCGCCGGCTTGCCCTTGTAGGCGTCGATGCTGCCTTCCGGCGTGGTCCGGATCGGGAACTTGAAGCGCTTCAGACCGCCGTCGCGGAACTTTACCGTCCACATGATGGAGTCGGTGCTCCGCATCGGGATGAGGGATCCCCCCATCGGGACGAAATCCGCGTAGGCGCGGACCTCGATCGCCTGCGTGGGGCAGATCTTCACGCAGCTGTAGCACTCCCAGCAGCCTTCGGGCTCCTGGTTGAAGGCCTTCATGGCCTCCTTGTCAAGGGTCATCAGGTCATTCGGACAAATGTACATGCAGGCCGTCTTGTCCTGCCCCTTGCAGCCGTCGCACTTCTCGTTGATCACAAAACTCGGCATCGCGTGCCCTCCTCTTGATTCCTCGAAGGTTTCACTGTCGTCCCGTGTTCCGGTTCGCTTACAAATCCCGCTCCGTGCGGTTTGCGGTCTATCGGGTGGCCAGACACAAGTCGAACACCTGAGAAAGAGGAGAGCAAAATCTGTACCAGTTGCGGCAGGCCCGGACGGGAGGTCAAACCCTCTTATTCTGCGTCGTTTTGGCATTGGTCAAGGAGGCGGGGCTCGGGAGCCGATGGTTCAATGGGGAGGTGTTATGCCAACTTGTCATCATGAGCTGTCAGGCTGTCAGCCTTGACACCCGCACTGAGGGCCGATTTTTTCACCCGGAGCGAAAGGGGGTGACGCCCAGAGAGCCGAGGCCCGGGAGACGAAGGCATTGTAAAATCCGACTTTACATATGGGTTTCTTCCTAAGATAATTGTGATAACCTAGGAAGGAATGTTTTCGAAGTCATTGGCCTTTGAGAAACGACGCCGTCAATAAGCTTTCAACCGGAAGTGGTTTGAACATCTCCCTCGGCCCGGCCCCTTTCAACTGGGGGAGGAAGAGGCTGATGGAATTCTACCACGACGAGTTCCCCGCCGGCGGGATCGACACCGCCTATATCGGCGATGTCGTGTGCCACGAGCGCAATATTCTCAGCAACGATGACCTGCAGTCTATAGTGAAAAGACTTCACCGGCAGGGGATCAAGGTCTGTTATTCCACACTCGCGCTCTGCACCACACCGGTTGAGATTGACTACCTGAAAGAGGTGTATCGATTCTTTGACGGAATTGAAATTAACATGCTGGGATTCATGAACCTCCTGAAGAACAACCGATTCCAAGACCTGGGCAAAAAGATCGTCCTTGGACCTCACCTCAACATATACAACTGGAAGAGCGCCGCCTTCCTGAAAAAATTCAATCCTTCTCTCATGGTCGCTCCTTTTGAGCTCACACTGGACAGTATCACGGATATTATCGAGAAGGCCTCGATCCCCATGGAGATCACCGCCTGGGGGAATGTTTCCGTGGCTCTCTCCTGGCGCTGTTACACCGCCCGAGCGGTCGGCCGCACCAGAGAGGAGTGCGGGAAAGTATGTTTTGAATATCCGGAAGGAATGACACTCAAAACAGTTGAGAATGAAGAGCTGTTTCTGGTCGACGGGCTTCAGGTCAAAAGCGCCAAGACCTACTGCCTGGTGGAAAGCTTGCCGCGCCTGATTAATAAAGGGATCTCCTCCTTCCGCATCTACCCCCACCGGGAGCACACCACCAGGATACTGGACGTCTTCAGGCAAGTGCTTGCAGAAGAACTCGACCACAGGACAGCCCGCACGCAGCTTGCCCCCTTTGCTCCTTCCGGTTTCTGCAATGGTTGGCTTTTTCAAAAGGCGGGATGGGAATACGCCGTTGCATGAAGTCTTTGAGAGAGTACTGGCAAGGGTTGAAAATGGAGAGAGGATCGGATATGACCTCGCCCGGTCACTCCTCAGAGAAGGTGGGCTTGACCAGTTAGGAGACCTGGCTGATACCGCCCGCTTCAGAAGGGTGGGAGACAAAGTTTTTTTTATCAGTAACCACCACGTCTATTTCACCAATGTGTGTATCTGGGAGTGCAGGTTTTGCGCCTTCAGCCGTCGCATTTCAGATGCCGACGCCTATACCAAGTCCATCGACGACGTGATCAGCGAGATACGGGGGGTCGCGCCGGACATTTCCGAGGTCAGGATCACCGGAGGGATACATCCGCACCTCGACCTGAACTATTATGAAGACCTGATCTCCGCTATCAAGCGCAACTTTCCGCATCTTCATATCGAAGCCTTTGCGCCGACCGAGATCGCATTTATGGCGCGCAAAGCGGGTCTCTCAGAGAAAGAAATTCTTTTCAGGCTGCACGCAGCGGGCCTGGGATCTCTGACCTCGGGTGGTGCGGAGATCTTCAATTCCCGCCTGCGAAAAGCGCTCTGCCCGAACAAACCCTCCGTTCGGGATTGGCTCCGAATCACCAGGTCGGCTCACGAGCTGGGCATCCCCTCCAATGCTTCGATTCTGTTCGGGCACCTGGAGACCTATGACGACTGGGTCCGGCACCTTTGTATCCTGCGGCGGCTTCAGGACAAAACCGGGGGATTCCACTCCTTTATTCCGCTGGTTTTTCTGCCGAAAAATACCAAATTGCACTCTCATCCGCAGTTGGCTTTTTCCGAGGTCTTGAAGATGATCGCAATCTCCCGGATTGTGCTTGATAATTTCAAACAAATAAAATTTCTCTGGCTCTACTACGGCCGCGAGCGAATAAAAACGGCCCTGCGCTTTGGTTCCAATGACCTGGCCGGAACGGCGTATGAAAGGCACAAGGGGGTGGCCCGGTCGGCCGGTTCGGGTTCACCATCCTTCCTCACCAAACAAGAGCTGGTGGATATAATCAAGAGGTGTCGGCGCCAACCGGTGGAAAGAGGGAAGCTGTACGAGGAGAAGTGTGTCTACAATTGAAGACAAAATAGAGCTGCATGCTCCGGCCGGGAATCTGGACTGCCTGCGAGCGGCAGCGGATTGCGGGGCCGACGCGGTATATTTCGGCTTTAATACCCCTTCCAACCTGCGCAATTTCAGGGGGATAAACTTCTCCCGGGCCGAGGCTGAGCAGGGAGTGGACTATCTGCACCGGGCCGGCAAAAAAGCCCTGATAACCGTAAACAGTTATCCCCAGAGCACCGAACTGCCCATCTGCCGTGAAGCAGTTGATCAGGCCGCGGCCATCCATGCCGACGAGGTTATTCTCTCGGACCTGGCGCTGCTGGAATATACCAGGTCCCACTATCCCCATATGGGCATCAGCCTCAGTGTTCAGGCCGGGGCATGCAACAGTGCACTCATCGGTTTTTACGTGGAGCATTTCGGGATAAACCGCGTCATACTGCCCCGGGTATTGACCATAGAAGAGATTGCCCGGTTGAGAATGGAGAATCCTCGGGTCCAGCTTGAAGTCTTCGGCTTCGGGTCCCTGTGCATCAATTACGAAGGGCAGTGCGGCCTTTCCTCTTATATCACCGGGGAGTCGACCAACACCATCGGCACCTGCACCACCCCCCGCTTTCTGAGTTTTCATCAGGCCGACGGTATGGTAACAGCAAGAATAAACGGGAGGGCGATACAGCACTTTTCCTGCTCCGAGATCGAAAAGGATTCTCCCCTCTCCGGCGGGCTGCCCCGGGAAGAGATCTCACAATGGGGAAATCACTTTTTGATAAATCGCCGGCAGCTGTGCAAGGCGATGTACACCCTGGAGACCGGCGAGGCCTATCAAATGAACGACTTTGTCTATCTTAACACCTTGGGCATACTGCGACCGCTGATCCGGGCCGGTATCGACGCGGTGAAGATCGAGGGCAGACAACGAAACGTGGCCTATGTGAGAGACATCACCTCGCTTTTCAGAGAGGCGATCGACCTTTATTACCGGGCTCCGTCCCAATACCGGGAACAGGAGGCCTGGTTCTCCCTCTGCCGGCGGCAGTTCCCGGATATCGCCGTTTCCACCACGTGCTATCTTGGGCGATGATGGAGTGGATTTCACGGGAACCCAGGACTTCCCCCTTTGAGAAAGACGGGAACCTAAAGACTTCCCCCTTTGAGAAAGGGGGATTGAGGGGGATTTGAAAATGTGTAAAAATAAAACTAAAGTTTCCTCCCCGCCATAAATAGCAGGGTATCCACGTTAAGGATTTCATGAAACCGTGAGAAGTACCGATAATTTTATCGATCGTCTAGGGAAAGAAATAGAGAACGGGCACCGAGTATCCGCCGAGGAAGCCCTGAAACTTTTCGAGTCGAAGGATATCCTGGGCCTGGGTCGCCTGGCGGACAGCGTACGGAAGCGCAACGCCGGAGAAATCGTCACCCTTGTCGCCAATGCTCACATCTGTTACACCAACATTTGCGTGCACGAGTGCCGATACTGCGACTTCAGGAGCAAGGCGGGAGAGGAGGGGGGCTTCACCCTGAGCCTGGAAAAGATTGAAGAGCTTGCCGGGGAAGCCGGCAAGGGCGAGGTTCCCGAAGTGTTGCTCCATGGAGGGATACATCCGGACCTGGATCTCAGTTTTTTTGAAGAAGCCCTCAAGCGGATCAGGAAGAGGGTGCCGCAGGTGAAGATTCTGGGCTTCTCGCCCGTAGAAATAGATCACTTCGCGAGGCAGG
>JAUVQV010000194.1 GCA_030597995.1 Candidatus Rokuibacteriota bacterium | reverse complement strand
AATGGTGATCGGCACCAGCGACCAGATCAGCGCCTGGCCGAAGTGCGCCCCGGCCATGGAATAGGTAGTGATTCCGCCGGCATCGTTGTCGACAGTGGCCGTGAGAATGCCGGGCCCGAGCAATGAGAAGAAGAGCAGGAGACCCTTCCAGCGAGCACGGAGAAAGGACAGAAACCGCGATTGATTTTTCCCAGCCGTGGGAGCCATAGGGATTACTTTCCGAAATCCGGAGCCACCGCCTCCACTATGTCGTCCAGGGTGATGATCCCCTTCATCACCCCGTTACCATCCAATACCGGCAAGGCTCGGAACCGGTACTTGGAGAAAATCTCGGCCACCTCCTGCTTGTCCTCGTCAACCGTGACCGAGATCACCCGGGTGCTCATGAGATCCTCCAGCTTTCGTTCCGGGTGGGCCACAATCAGAGACCGGAGGGTGACCACTCCCACCAGCAGCTCTTCGTCGTCCACCACGTAGAGGTAGGAAATGCTCTCGGCCTCCGGGGCCTCCCGCCGCAGGACGGCGATCGTTTCGTCGACCGTGTAGCCCTTCTTCAAGCCGATGAAATCGGTGGTCATCAACCCGCCGGCGGTGTCTTCGTCGTGGGAGAGCAGCTCCCGCACTTCGCCCGAGCGCTCCTTTTCCATCCCACCGAGAATAGCCTCCGTCTTTTCGTCTTCAAGTTCTCCCAAGAGGTCGGCGGCCTCGTCAGCGGCCATCTCTTCTATCAGCCGGGAGGCCTGTTCGTGTTTCATCCCCTCGATCAGGTCCACCTGCAGTTTGGTCTCCATCTGCCCCAGGACGTCGGCCGCCACCTCAGGGTTCAAGGCCCGGAAAATCGCTTCCCGCTTGTGCGCATCCAGGTCCTCGAGGATATCGGCCAAATCTGCGGGGTGGAGCTGGGAGAGCGGCGGCTGCTTGGCGGAAAGCTGCAGGACCTGACGTGGCGAGTCACTCTCGGACAAGCCCAACGGTTGGACAAATCTCCAGGAGATGAGGTGATCCTTGAGGGTATAGTCGAAGAGCCCGTGGGTGAGGAAGTTAACCCCGCGCGTCCACCCCAGCCGGCGCAAGATCCCGCTCATCCCAACATCTACATGCACCAGCCGCAGGTCTCCGTTCATTCGAAGCAGGTGGAGGTCGTTGACCCGGACCACCCGCGCCCCGAAAGTGTCGATTATCTGCCGGTCGAGAACATCGCGCCGGAGATGAATCATGCTTCCCGTGGGGATTGCGCCGGGCAGTTCCTCGAGGGCGTCGACGGTAACCCGAATATGCTCGCCGGGCTTTTCCTGCACCTTTTCCCAAGGTATGAAAACCGGCCCCCGTCGGCCTCGCGCCTTCAGAAGTATACCGATCACCGGTGGAAAAACCTCGTCCACTCCGGCCAAAAGATCCCACGGCCGCCCCAGGGCCTTTTGAGAAAACGCCGAGAGCACCTTTTTCTTCAGGATATCAGTCAGAAAGATGAACATCCCTCACGCCCTCCCCGGGATCTCAAATCAACTGTGTGATTATGACAAAGCGGGGAATGAAATCAAGGTTTTTCGCATTGTTACCGTCTGAAGAGGCTGCAAAGGTACCTTTTGGGTATTGCCATTCGCCCGGGGCTCCCCTATACTCGATTTCAAAGGCCCGAATCGAATCCGTGGGGGGGGACGAACACCAGGGGGCGCCGTGGAGATACACCTTATTGCCGTCGAGAAGCCGGCCGAGTTGAACCTCATTCTCGGCCAGTCACACTTTATCAAGACTGTCGAGGACATTCATGAAGCGATCGTGGCCACCGTCCCTCAGATGAAATTCGGCCTGGCCTTTTGCGAGTCTTCGGGACCAGCCCTGGTCCGCTTTTCCGGCAACGAATCCACCCTGGTGGAACTCGCCAAGAAGAACGCCCTCGCCCTCTCTGCGGGGCACTCTTTTATCATCTTCCTCGATCAGGGATTCCCGCTCAACATCCTGAATGCGATCAAGAATGTCCCCGAGGTGTGCAACATTTTCTGCGCCACCGCCAATCCGGTAGAGGTTGTCATCGCCGAGAGCGCACAGGGGAGGGGAATTCTCGGGGTTATTGACGGCGTCAAGACCAAAGGGGTAGAGGGGGAGTCCGACATTTCCTGGCGGAAGGATTTCCTGCGCCGAATCGGTTACAAGTTATGAGGAGGGCTGGATGGCGGGTCTTTTAGTCCGGCGGCGAGGGAACCGCGGCGCAGGGAAGGTTGGTTGCCTGCTGATGCTGCTTGTCCTGGGAGGGGCCGGCTACTCTGCTTTTCAACTCGGGGTGCCTTACTATCATAACGCCTCTTTCTCGGAACGGGTCAAGGAATTGATGCCGTACCTCAGAGGCCACTATCCGAAAGACATCAGGCAGTCAGTGATCAAGGTCGCGAAGGACTTCGACCTGGATCTCAAGCCGGAGCAGGTTCAGGTCGAGATCATAAGAAACCGGATGTTAATCGATGTCCGGTACGAGAGAACCGTGGTCTTACCTTACTGGTCCAGAACAATCACCTTCCGACCGCACTTTGAGGCCATGCATCGCTGACCGCAGGAGGGTCCCCCTTTTCCAAGAGGGGAGCGGGTCAGAGACCCATGTCGACTTCTGTGGTTTTCCAGTGCAGCATGATGACGCTACGGGACTCGGCCCCGAGCGTTACCGGCGTTACCCTCTTGATGCTCCCGGCCTGTGTGGCTTCTATGGTATAGGTGTCCGGCGGCAGGTCGGCGACCAGCCATGGTCCGTTGTCCGCACGGACCCGGAACACCTCCTGCCCTCCGGCGGCGGTGATTTTTACTTCTACATCACTGAGGTAATGCCCTCGGTCCGTGGCAAACACCAGCTTCAGGGGAAAAAGCTGGGGCATTCGTGAGCGTTCATCCAACCCCGCGCCGCCGTTGTAATATTTGATCCCCTGTGACGTACGCACGCTCACCGGAAGTGCAGGGCCGGCGGCAAGGGCTGCCAGCGTTGGAGAGCAAAGCGCGATCAAAACCAGACAGCACAATTTTCTCATCTCGGGCCCCCTTTTCGTCATCAAATAATTTTCAGGCAAACTCTTTCTTTTTTGTACCATACATCCCAACATATCCCGCCGTCAAGACATTCTCAAGCAAGGAATTTCCCCATCTATCGTTTATGTGTCGTGAGGTGCTGGGGATATCCCCTTCGCTCTCGGCGAACCATGTCGGACCTCACTACGGCTCCCGTCCGCTCGAAGGCGCAAACTCGGCCTGCGGCCTCAGACACGCGCCTTCGGCCACGTCGTGGCCCGCTCCCGGTCGCTGAGTGGGGTTCGCCGACCTCTTTAGAAGTTCGCGCCAAGGAGCACCCCCGGCGATCCTTCCGACATGTT
>JAUVQV010000120.1 GCA_030597995.1 Candidatus Rokuibacteriota bacterium | reverse complement strand
CCAGTCTTGAGCCAATGACGTTCCGATAATAGAAGGCCCGGTGAAGGGCATTGTCGATAGCCGAGAAGTAGCTGCGTGGGAGACGGGGATGCTCTATCAGGTTCAAGACCCTCTTTTGGACCAGGGGGAAGAGCCGCAGATAGGCCTTGATGTCCTCCGGCCGGGATTCCCTGCCAAAATCGCGGGTTTCTGAAGAGACTCCGTAGGCCAGGGCCGTGGCAAGCCAGGCGGGAAAACCCAGCCCCGAAGCCTCGAGGTACTCCCAGAGGATGGTCGCCGTGGCACCGTAGTGCGGCCGGACGTCGATCCAGTCCGCAGCGGTGGATTTGAGGAGGGGGTGATGGTCTATCACCACCAGCGGGCGCTGCCGGTGAGGGCAGGAGTTGTTTCCGGAGCGGGGCTGAGTGTCCACCAGGGCTACTTGAAGATCCTCCAGGCGGCGATTCCGTCGGAGAGGCCGCAGGGGAAGCCGGAGGAGCTTCACCATCGCCTGGTTCTCGGCCCGGCCGACCACCCCGTCGTACAGCACCGTCACCTTGAGCCCGGCCAACTCCTCGAGGAGATATTTCAAGGCCACGGCACTGGCGATGGAATCGGGGTCGGGATTGCGGTGAGTAAACACGACCATCTTCTGCGTTCCCTTTACCGCCCGCAGCAAGCTGTCCAGAGGCGCGTGGTCCGCCGACCGAGGAGTGTCGGGTTCAGACATGGCGGCTCCCGCCCTTTTTTTTCTTTTCTTTCATATTGGCCGGTGGACTCACCTGTCACGTATTTTCCCGAAGGGTCTCTGTTCCGTCAAGCACTTTCCCCATTTTGTTTCGTTGAGAATTGAAAGTGTCTTGAAAGTGAATTGTTTCTGCACTTTTACTATAATACCAGGCAGGGGTTGTCCAAAGCGTGCTGTTTCAGTTGAAAAAGACATTGTGGAAGTGAAGAAGCGGGACACTCGGCCCCACAGGGAATCGGATGCCAGGGGAGAAGAAGATGGGGAAGACGGTTGCGGGCGTATTCCAAGAGACGGCACGAAGGCACGCCGGCAAAGCGGCGTATAGCACGAAAAGAGACCGCACCTATCAGACGGTGACGTATGGAGATCTTTCTCTGCGGGTCCGGGAGCTCGGGACCGGCCTGCTGGCTGCGGGGATAAGGCCGAAAGACAAGATCGGCCTGATTTCCGACAACCGCCCGGAGTGGATCATCTGTGACCTGGCCTGCATCTGCATCGGGGCCGCGGATGTCCCGCGCGGAGGCGACTCCTTGGTCCAGGAGATCGAGTACATCCTCGGCCACTCCGACTCGGTGGCGGCTTTCGTGGAGAATGAAAATCTACTCCGGAAGGTCCTCTCGTTCCGCTACCGTCTCCCCGCGATTCGCTTTGTGGCCGTCATGGACCCCGATTACCGGGCGCAGCCGCCGGAGGGTGTCTGCCGCCTGGCCGACCTCATCGAAAGGGGCCGCGCTCTGCTCCGGGACGGCGATCAGAGCTTCGAGGAGGCGCTGGGCAGAGTTCGGGAGGAGAACCTGGCCACTCTTATCTACACCTCCGGGACCACCGGGGAACCAAAGGGAGTAATGCTCTCCCACCGCAATTTGATGCAGAACATCGAGGTCATCCCCGGGTGTCTCGGGATTACCAGCGCCGACCGGTTCCTTTCCATTCTCCCGCCCTGGCACATCTTCGAGCGGACCGTGGAATACGTGGCCATTGCCGCCGGGGCCTCACTGACCTACAGCAGCATCCGGACCTTCGCCGACGACATGGCCCAGGTGAAACCGACCTTCATCGCCAGTGTCCCCCGCATCTGGGAGGGCGTCCTGACCAAGGTCCTCGCCGGCATCGGCAAGGAGTCACCGATCAAGCAGCGCCTCTTCAACATTTTACTCGGCAAGAGCAAGACGTTTGTGCGGGCACGGCAGATACTCCGGGGAAGAGAGACGGTGTATCATCCCAGTCCACCGGCGGTGCGGATCTCCCGATGGCTCCGAGCCCTTTTCACCGCCGCCGTGGTTTTCCCCCTCCATATCATCGCCCGGAAAAAGTTCGCCCCGATCCGTGCCCGGACCGGAGGAGAGCTGCGGGCCGCGGTGTCCGGAGGCGGCGCCCTGCCGGCCTACGTCGACTGGTTCTTCGCCGCCGTCGGCATCACGCTTCTCGAAGGATACGGATTGACGGAGACTTCCCCCGTGCTGGCGTTCCGGACCTTCGACCGCCAAGTCCTGGGGACCGTGGGACGTCCCATATCGGGCACCGAGATCAAGATCATCGACGAGCGGGGGGAGCCACTCCCACCGGGGGAACAGGGAGTGATCAAGTGCCGTGGGGAGCAGGTCATGGAGGGTTACTATAAAAACCCCGAAGAGACGGCCCGCGTAATCGATGCCGACGGCTGGTTCGACACCGGCGATCTCGGCCGCTTCACCATTCGGGGAGAGCTTTCCCTGACCGGCCGGGCGAAAGAAACCATCGTCCTTCTGGGGGGGGAGAATGTCGAGCCGACTCCGATCGAAGATGCCTTGACCGAGAGCCCCTACATCGCGCAGGTGATGGTTGTCGGTCAGGATAGAAAGACCCTGGGAGCCCTGGTGGTTCCCAACTTCAACGCCCTGCGGAAGTGGATGACAAAACGCGGCTGGGAAGGAAAGGACCCCGAAGCCATCTGTGCCAAAGAGGGGGTTGTCACTCTGATCCGCGAGGAGATTCGGCGCCTGATACACGCCGAGCACGGATTTAAACCTTTCGAAAAAATCCCTCGGTTTCAACTGCTGGGCCGGGAATTCTCCATAGGCGAGGAACTCACCCAGACGCTGAAAAAAAAGCGGAATGTGATTCTGGAGCGCTATTCCTATCTGATCGAGCAGATGTACACAGGTTCGTGATTTCAGGGGGGTGACGTATATGAAAGAGGCCCTTTTCTACTCCCGGAAGAACGACCGGGACGTCAGCTGCTCTCTCTGCCCGCATCACTGCCTCATCCGACCCGGGAAGAGCGGTCTCTGCCGGGTTCGCAAAAACGAGAGCGGCACTCTGTACAGCCTAGTCTACGGGCGATCCATTGCCGAGAATGTGGACCCCATCGAAAAAAAACCTCTCTCCCACTTTCTGCCCGGCAGCCACAGCTTCTCGATCGCCACCGTCGGCTGCAACCTCTTTTGCCGACACTGCCAGAACGCCGACATCTCCCAGCCGTCCCGTGACCTGGACCTCATGCCGGGACACAACCTGCCGCCGGAAGAAGTCGTGCGCCGCGCCCTGGCCACCGGCTGCCGGAGCATCTCCTACACCTATACCGAGCCGACAATTTTCTTCGAGTACGCGTACGATACCGCTGTCCTGGCTCGAGAGTCCGGATTGAAAAACGTCTTTGTGACCAACGGCTACATCTCCCCCGAACCGCTCCGCGAAATCGCTCCCTATCTGGACGCCGCCAACGTCGACCTCAAGTCCTTCAGCCGGGAGTTCTACCGCAAAATATGCGGTGCCAAGCTGGCGCCGGTCCTGGAGGCCCTGAAACTCTACCGGGAACTGGGGATATGGCTGGAAGTCACCACTTTACTTATCCCTCAAGAAAATGATTCCGATGCAGAGGTGCGCCAGATTGCAGAATTCATCTCCAAGGAGCTCGGTCCCGATGTCCCCTGGCACGTCTCGTCCTTCCACCCCACCCATCGCCTTACCGACCGTCCTCGGACCCCCCTCGAAACCCTCAGGCGGGCTCGAAAAATCGGTCTCTCCGCCGGTTTGCAGTACGTCTACCAGGGGAACATCCCGGGTGAAGGAGAGGACACCCTGTGTCCCGGATGCCGAAAGAGCGTCATCTCCCGGATCGGATTCACGCTCCGTTCCAACCACCTCCAGGCGGGCCGCTGCCCACATTGCCTGACCCCCGTGGAAGGAGTCTGGTAAATAAAGAACCCGGGCGTACCCGGGTCAACCGATGGGTCCCGTGCTTTTCAGCAGGGAGGGGATGAGACAAAGAGCTGCCGGAGACTGTCCAGCTCCTCCGGCGGGGGCGGGGCGACCGTTTCGAGCCGCTGGTCGAGAACCCTCCGCGGGCTGAACCCCTGGAGGCTCCACACCGAAGAGGGGGAGAGCTGAGAGACCAGGTCCCGCACCTCTTCCGGCTCGAGGAGACCCGGTACATACGTGGTGCGAAAACGGTGCGGAATGCCGGAGTCTTTCAAGATCTCCAGGCTCGCACGAATGTCCCCGACCTCCACCGGCACTCCCGCCAGCCGGGCATAGCTCTCCGGACGCAGGGGTGCCTTGAGGTCCATGTCCACGGCCTGCACCAATCCTCCCTCGACGACCGCGGCGAGGACCTCGGGGCGGCTGCCGTTGGTATCGAGCTTTACGGAGAGGCCCGCAGACCGCAGACGCCCCAGCAGTTCCGGCAAGTGAGGATGGATTGTGGGTTCCCCGCCGCTGACCACCACACTGTCGATCCACCCCGAAAAGGTGCGGATACGCTCCAGGATCTGCGACAGTGGCATAGTGGGTAATCTTCCCCCGTCGGTCACCAACTCCCGGTTGTGGCAATACGGGCAGCGGAAGTTGCACCGGGGGAGAAAAGTCACCGCTGCCATGCGCCCCGGCCAGTCCAGGAACGAGGTTTCCAGGAAACCCTTGATCTCAAATTTCACACCACACCTTGACCGGCCAATTCACGAGGCCCTTTTCTGCCCGGGCTGCGTTGCGCCCTCGTTCGCTTGTCCGGGCTGCTTCCTCGACTCAACAGCTTCCTTTCAGCTCCTTACTGAT
>JAUVQV010000113.1 GCA_030597995.1 Candidatus Rokuibacteriota bacterium | reverse complement strand
CTATTTTCCGTTCGTGGCATTTTGCACAGAGGACGGAGTTGTCCTCGGGGATAAGATAACTGTTTGAATTTTTTTCGTGACAGACATAGCAGTCCTTCTTGCTTATAATCCCGTGGGAAAAGTATAAACGGTACGTCATTTCTGCGGAAATGTCTGATTTGTAATATAGATTCAGGGCTATCGGGGCGACGTTGGAATTCTCGGGAGCGGTAATTTGGATGTTGTTTATCCCCTCCTGGAGAGTCAGGATGGTCGAGAAGACCCGGTTCCGGACGTTCAGGGTAAACCGGGCGTCGTTGATTTCCAAAACCACTTCCTTGATTTTACTGCTGGGGACTTTGCCTATCACAGGCACCGGAAGGGCGTTGAAGATGGAATTGTTCAAGGGAGCCAGAAGCTCGAGCGTGACCGGCGGTTCCTGGTAACTCCTTTCCCCGTGACAGGCCAGGCACAACTCCATCTTGAGCATTCCCCGGCGGAGAAAGTAGGTCCGGCTCTTGGTCTTGCTGTCCAGATACGCCAGGTGCGGGTTGTGGCAGGTGACGCAGCTCAACTCTCCATTCGGACTTAGGTACAGGTCTGCCGGCACTTTCATCGAAGGTCGGATCCCGACCCGGTGGTTGAGGCTGTCCTCGAGACTGGGGGCGTGACATTCCTGACAAAGATAATCAATGTTTTTTCGGAATACCATTTTCCGGACTTTCTCGCTCTGGCCGGGGATCACAATGTGGCAGTGCTTACATCCCACGCTTTTGAAATTGTGAGGATTTTTCGTACTCGCGGCCAACGGGGAAACCAAAAACAGAGTTATTATTCCCAGTGCGATCGCCGTCCTTTTCATGGCAACTTTATTACTCTTCTTCCTGGGAACGCTTGGTTTGGAAGAACTCTGTTTCCTGCATCAGCTTCAATCCCAGCGAGGCCAGACGGTCCGCCTCGGCTCTGAGGTCCGTAGGGGAAAGCTGCTCCTGGTTCAAATTGCTTTTCAACTGCTGCGACGAATCACCGATTTGCACCGCGAGCGACTTGATTGCCGCCAGACGCTCGTTGAGGAGATCCACGGTGTGCGTGAGGGATCGCGCCAGGGAAGCAGACTGATCCCTCGCCCGGAGTTTCGCCGTGAAGTCGAGCTTTCCGTGGCCAATATTTTCCAGGTACCTGCTGATGGCAAACAGGGGGCCTGAAAATTTTTGGGAGACATAAAGGGTTATGACCAGGGCCGCCGAGCCAAGGACCAGGATGAAGAGGATGCTCAGCTGAATCAGTCTGGGGAGCAGAATTTCACTTACGGAATCCACGGCCACGTGAGCACTCCAGAAGGTGTCACCTAACTGACGATTGAGGATAAAATATGCGGCGACATCGAAAACCGCTGTTCCGATCATGATCAAAAGCAGGAATTTCAGCATAAATCCGGCCTGAAATTTCCTGTCGATAAAAACCATTTTTCGCGGGTATTCCTTACCCATGGTCGACCTCCTTTCAGGCGTAAAATTTCAGCACGGGCCGCTAACTTAGCTCGCTAAGGATCCAAGTTGATGAAATTAGCAAAGTGTTATTTCCCTGTCAAGTTGCCCCGATCAACACAAGAGAAACCATCACCATCGCCTGCAAAGTGACGGATGCGAAGCCCCAGCGCAGGTTGCGTGCACAAAAACCCTTACTGCGAAGGGAATCGGGATGTGGTAAAATATATTTGAGGAAATCGTGTGTCGTCTGCACCGCCTGCCATTCTAACTGTCGGCGGCTCCGACTCCGGGGGCGGAGCCGGAATCCAGGCCGACCTGAAGACCATAGCGGTTTTGGGGGGTCATGGTCTCTCGGTGATAACCGCCCTTACGGCTCAAAACAGCCTCGGGGTGCATGCAATCCACACCGTACCAGCGGAATTCGTTGCCTCCCAGCTGGACGCCGTTCTTGGGGACATGGGCGCCGCGGCAGCCAAGACCGGGATGCTCTCAGCGCCTGGAGCGATTGAGGTTGTAGCCGGAAAGCTGTCCGACTACGGTGTCGCTAACCTGGTTGTAGACCCGGTTTTGGAGTCTAGCAGCGGTCACCGTCTGATGGAGAAAGGGGCCGAAAAGGTGCTGGTTCGCAACCTCTTCCCCCTGGCCGCGATTGTTACCCCCAACCTCAGCGAAGCCTCGGCAATCTTAGGACGGAATGTTACCAAGGAATCCGAAATGCGGGAGGCTGCACGGGCACTCTTCGATTTAGGTGCCAAGGCGATTCTCCTCAAAGGAGGTCATTTGCGAGGGAAAGCCAGGGACCTCTTTTTTTGGGACGGAGAGGTGGAGGAATTCCTGAGTGTCCCCCGCATTTACGCTGGCCACACCCACGGCACAGGCTGCGTCTTGTCGGCAGCTATTGCAACTTTTCTGGGACGGGGTTTCCTGTTACCCGCGGCGGTCCGCAGCGCCAAGGAATTTATTACCCGGGCCATACGTTCCGGCTATCCCTTGGGCCGAGGGCAGGGTCCGGTCAACCCTGCGTGGAACCAGGTCCACTGAA
Organism: Candidatus Rokuibacteriota bacterium; assembly: GCA_030597995.1. Next base: position 2,412 of record JAUVQV010000113.1, on the reverse strand, counting down.
GCGAAGCACCAATATCCAATACCCCTGTTGCACCCGGAGGAGGTTAATGACAGGGCTTGGGTAGCATCAACTTGAGGAAGCTGATCCCTTCTTCCCGCAGTTCTTTCTCCTCACTCGCCGTTGTTTCCCCTCGGATATTTCGTGCCTTGGTCTCACCGTAGTGCGTGCGGCGGGCTTCCTCAGCGAAATTTCTGCCGACGTCCTCGAAGTTCTCGCTGAGAAAGGTCACGATACGTTCTGCCGTGTGCATATCTCTCGGTCCCTCCAGGCTCAAAGAGGACCTGGTCCTGATCGCACGGGGACGGAATACCATCTCAATCTCGACAGAGCCGCACTCCGGACAATCTATCATTTTTTTACACCGCTGTTTCTGAAAGGTCTCCAAACTCTTGAACCAGGCCTCGAACTGATGTCCTGACCGGCATTTGAGATCGTACGCTATCATAAGTGTTCCTCCCTGAACAATTAAGGATAGCATATGGTGATGGCTTTGCAAGTCGATCGCCTTCGCATGGAGGAACTCCATACTCTCAGGTCTTGAAGAACATTTTTAAATTGTATACGCTAGGAAGGATACGGCTTACGTAAGTACCGGGCCACAATGGAATGATAACCATACTGCACTTGGTGACGTCTGTATCTCTATTCCTGACATTTTTGGCTTATGTACCGACTACTGTCAGGATCGGCGACCTTTTTGTAATCCGCATCCCAGAGGGACAACCGGCCCCCACTGTGATCGAGTTTTTAGGAACACGATACCCCGCACTTTACCTGTCCGGAGAAAAGAGCCCCGTTTTTCTCCTCGGCGTAGATTTAGAGGCCGCTGCGGAAGAGATTCCCCTCGTCTTTCAATACCCGGACCGGGTGCCGGACCTTCAAAAACACTCAATAACAGTCCGCTCCCGGAAGTTCCCGATCGAGAGGTTGACACTGCCCCAGGCGATGGTCACTCCCCCGCCTGAAGTCCACGATCGGATCGCCGCAGAGAGAAGAAAGGCGGCCGAGATTTATCGCTCCTCATCGACAGAGAGACTGTGGCTGCCGCCCTTTGCAAGGTCCAGCGACGGTGTGCCCTCCGGTAATTTCGGGCGGCGGCGGGTGCTCAACGGTGTGCCCCGAAGCCCTCACTCCGGGGAGGACTACGCCGCGTCGCGGGGATCCGAGGTTCGGGCTGCCGCCCGGGGCCGTGTCCGCCTGGCCGAGGATTTCTACTACTCAGGACTGACGGTACTAATCGATCACGGGGTAGGACTCGTCAGCCAATACTTCCATCTCGGCCAAATTCACGTTTCCGAGGGAGATCTAGTGGAAAGCGGCCAAATTGTAGGGCGGGTAGGATCCACCGGCCGGGCAACGGGCCCCCACCTTCACTTCGGGCTGCGGCTCTTCGGACAGCGAGTGGATCCCGAGACACTCTGGGACCTTTTTCCACAATAACTCCGCTGGCAGTCGGAAAATTCTTTCTGTCAAAATTCAGTGAAAAGCTTTTTCCTCCTCCTCCCATTTTTCTCGCAGGAGGCGGTCCTTGCGTCGACGGGCGGCCAAAGAGACAAAAAAGATCCCCAGGATCATGGTCCAGAAAGCCGTACCGCCGGTGACCAGCGGGATCCAGTTGTAGCGCCGCCGGACATGGCGCCGCCACTTCTCCTCCATGGCCCCAAGGCCCACACCGTAGTTGACGCTGAAGGCTTCCTCGAATCCCTTCCGGCGCAACTTCCCAAGAAAAGACTGAAAACTGACTACACCGAAGTTCCCAATCAAAAAGGAGATAAAACTCCAACTTTCAGCATATGACAGACGCGATTCCGCTTCGTTGTCCGGAAAATGACTCCAGAGTTCATCCAGCGGAATGAGACGCCCCCGCAGCGTGGCAATAGAGAGCGCGGCAAATTGTCCGATGCTTTCCCCCCGTGATTCCCTCATCGCCAGTCCCTCCTGGAACCAGAGTGGCCAGGAGGCATAAGCTGGATAATCCCCCTTGATAATGACATGCGTCAGCTCGTGAGCCAAGACGGATTCCAGGTCACGGGGAGTCTGGCCGGGTCGGACGCGAAGAACGATAAAATTCTGTCCCGTGAAGGCCACCCCTGACAACCAGCGTGGAAGTCTTTGCTTCCACTGCTCCCGGGTGTCCTTTGGAAGCCGACGAGTAAAAAGGAGGACTGCTACCTCCACCTCTGAGGAAAGAGCGAGGTTGTCCCGTATCCGCCCGTAGAGATATGTCGCCCGTTCAGCTACCGCGCTGGCCAGGCCGGCATCGGCCGGGGCGAAAACGACCGTGATCCTTCCCCTGCGGAGGGTGGAAAGATCTGACGAAGCCGAGTCAGAAACCGGAGGAGATGCGAGAGAGAAACCGTCCGCGAAAAACACCAAGAACAGGAGGAATAGTCCGCCTGCGCTGAGAATCCG
>JAUVQV010000138.1 GCA_030597995.1 Candidatus Rokuibacteriota bacterium | reverse complement strand
CCTTACAAGGCTGAGGTCACAGGTTCGAGCCCTGTTCCGCCTACCATAATCCGGGCCAGTTGGGCCATCCGGGGCACTTTAGACACATAGAGTAGTTGGGCCGGTTGGGCAGACTGGGTTACCTGGGCAGATTGGAGCACATGGGCCGGTGGCCGGAGGTGGAAGAGGCGAGGGGTGTAGGGGGCGCAGCGTCAGCGGGGTGAGTTCCGGTGGATATCACTTTCACCGGTACTATAAATAAAAAAATCAAAAAGACATGCGGGGCCGTAGTTAAGTTGGTTATAACGCTGGCCTGTCAAGCCAGAGGGCGCGGGTTCGAGTCCCGTCGGCCCCGCCAGTTTTTGCTTAAAGTTTCAATAGGTTAAGTTTTTAACCTAATCCGATATCCTTTACGTCCAGAACAAGCCGGTCTCCTCTTCACGTGGGACCACCGTAGCACCTGCCCCCTTTTGACAGACCGGAAACGTTCTGCAATTATACGCATTACTCATGAATGAACTGGATCGATAGGGGTATAAGGTGCGACCGATGAAAACATTGATAACCTTAGAGGACGTTGCTGCCTACCTCCGGCTCAGCAAGAACACCGTTTAGAGGATGGCCCAGGCAGGAAGAATCCCGGCATCCAAGGTCGGGAACTAGTGGCGGTTCCGAAAGGAGGACGTCGACGCCTGGCTGGAGAAGAGCAAGAACGTCACAGGAGGCAAGGAAGCTGCCGGTGACAAAGGACGATAACAGCTTCTCCCCCGGGGATGTCGTTTCAGGATTGGAGCCCGCGGAGCTAATGCGAGCGCCAGACGCTGCGCACGGAGGGCAGGAAAGAGGCTTTCAAAGATAACCATCAACAGTTATTCTAACGGGGATATTATGAGCGCACATGATACATTCCAGCAAATCCTGGCCGAGTATCGCAAGCGGCTTGAAGAAGTCCTGGGCGACGACCTCGATGCGGTCATCCTTTACGGCTCGCAGGCGCGCGGGGAGGCCGAAGAAGGGTCGGACATCGATGTGCTTTGCGTCATGAAGGAGCCTTTTGATTACGGCGAGCTTATCCTTCGCACCTCGGAGGCGGCAGCGGAGATCAGTCTGAAGCACGATGTGGTGATTTCAACGGCCTTTGTAACGCGTGCCGACCACAAGTCAAGGCAGACACCGTTTCTGATGAATATTCGAAAGGATGGCGTCGTGGTATGAGCGAGATCGAAGCCTTGCTCCAAAGGGCGAAGGACAGCCTCCAGGCCGCCCGCAATCTCCTTCGCGATAGCTTTCCCGATTTTTCCGCCTCTCGCGCCTACTATGCGATGTTCTATGTGGCCGAAGCCTTGCTGGCCCGTTTGGGCCAATCTTACAACAGTTATTCAGCAGTGATCGGAGCTTTCGGGCGCGAGTACGCAAAGACGGAAATTATTAACCCCAAATTCCACCGCTGGCTTATCGCCGCCCAGAATTTCCGCAATGTCGGAGATTACGGCGTGGAAGCCCATGTCTCCGAGGAACAGGCAGGACTTACCTGTGAATGGGCCGATGAGTTAATCCGCGCCACCGAGGCTTACCTGGCCAACTCCGGAGCAGATCAGCCATGACCGAAGTATTACGGCCCTGGTAGGCGATCGCGACGCCGCATGAGGACATACGCGAAGGTCGCCTCACTCGCGCAAGGAAGACTTCACATTTCACAAGTGGTTACTGTCAACAGGAATTTAATTTGTCCGCTTTTCCGGAAAGTAAAATGTCCACTTTTCAGGAATACGGGGTTCAGGGTGGGCAGGGGGATTTCCTCCCTCCACTCTCAGGTCCTCGGCCGGTCTTATTAATCGCTCTCCTCAGCGGTTTTCTTGGCATACATCGATTTGTCCGCCCGGGCCAGAAGCTCGTCAATAGTGAGGGGGGAATCCGGGTCGTAGATGGATGTGCCGAAACTCATCATCAGCCCGTAATCCTTTTTTGTGCTGGTATTGTGCAGTTCGAGGTTTTCCTTCATGCGATCGGTAACGAGCTGGAAACAGTCCCGGGTGGTTTCTATGAGCAAAACCACGAACTCGTCGCCTCCGATGCGGGCGACGATATCGGATTCCCGGCAGTTCATCTTGAGGATCTTCCCCATGGCGGTTAATGCAGCATCACCTTCCCTGTGCCCGAACCTGTCATTGATCCCCTTGAGGTCGTCCAGGTCGGCATAAAGCAGCAGCACCCTTTTCTTCCGCCGCTTCGCCAGTTTCATGATGTGCTCCGCCAGGGTGAAGAACCCCCTGCGGTTGTAGACGCCGGTGAGGTCGTCGGTAAGCAGCAGCCTGTAGAGTTCCCTCTCTTTGCGCTTGCGCTCCAGAATCAGGAAGCCGTAAATGATACCCGATGCAATGAAGAGGGTGATGATTAAGAAACGGTGCAAGATGATATGAGCCTCCGAAGAAAAGAGATGAGAGGAGAGGCTGTTGCCGTGACGGAAGAGATAGGTCTCTGCGAATGCTTCAACAATCCAGTAAATACAGGCTAGCCCGAGGGAAATCGCAATCGTTTTGATGAATATTCGGATGTTCCCTGCATCCTGGTCTCTCATCTTTACTGCCCCTTCAACCGACAACTGTCTCACCTCATAGCGCGAGTATCGCAGTTAAACCCACAACATTCTAACAAAATTCAGCCTATGATTCCTGCAGCGTGCCCCGGGGTGATGGCCCGAAAGGAGCCGGGGCGTTGACTTTTCCACGTTGACCTGCCCCCGGTACCGAGTGTTGCCAAGAAATAATCACCGGGAACGCCGAGGGAAAGTAGAAAGGCCTACCCGCGGGGACAGCTCCTGCTGCGTGGGCGGCGACGCGGTTCCGGCTGCTCGGCTCTCTCCGGACTTAGCCGAGGTCCGCTCTTGCAGGAGCGCGGTGACGAAAGGAATGAGAGAGTCCGCAGCAATGGCGTGACCTCTCTCGTTCGGGTGCTGGTCGAGAGATGAAGCCCAGAGCTCCGGAGCCTTCAACCCCATGAATGCAGGAAGCAAATTATGTACCGGCATGCCGTTCCGGCGCGCAAACTCCTCAACACGCTCGCAGATCTCCCGGAATGGATAGTCCTCGTTGAGTTCGACAAGCACCGGAAAAATCACCAGACCGACCACGGCCGAGCGCTCCCGGACCAGATCGCGGATCAGAAGAATGTTCTCCTGCGCCCGTCTCCACTCCGCGGTCTGTTCCTCGTCGCCGAAGTAAGAGGCTCGAAATCGCCTCGTGTATCGGTCGGCTACAGCGAGACGGTCAAAGGGATCGCGGAGCATGCGATAGAAGAAGGAGTGTCGATACAGAAACGACTGTCGATTGCGGCTCACCAGCTCCCGGCGGATGACATCGAAGAACTCCGGGATGGAAGCAGTCCGGGTTCCGTCACGCAGAAAAAAAACCATCAGCACCACATCGGGATCGAACGCCGGGCCGACCTGACGCCACAGCGCCAGCCAGTGTTTCGTCAGGCCCCCGGGAAGGCCTCCGTTGAGGACTTCGACCCGGCCGGCTGCGGGTTGAAGCGCACGCTCATTGAGACGCTGCTCTATGATCTTTGTGAACAGCGCCTCATCACGCGGCACCCCTATCCCGAAGGTAAAGGAGTCTCCGAGAACCAGGATCCGGACTTGATCCGGAGGTTTGGGAACGGTAAAATCCGCGCCCCGCAATCCCCAACTGTTGAGCTGGTACCCGTGCCGTTCGTGAGCGCCCTGTTCTGCGACCAAACGGTCGTACCACGGGGCGCGGTAAAGGAATCGAGCCGCCGTCTCGGCAGCGAGCAACCCGAGGACAACGCTGAAGAGCACCAGCGAGACACCGACCGCCCACGGTCTGGCCGACCGGCCCGAAAAAACACCCTTCGAGGTGCCCATGAAACCTATTTTCCGTACGGGCGGCTCCTTGTCAAGCTATGGGAAACCGGGTCAATTCCAAAATAGTGTCCACCCAGCCGTCACACTCCAGCCGGAATCCGCTCCGGCTCTAGTGTTTTCAATGGCTTGCAGGTGGGTTCGGATCAATCCATAACAAGATCCTACCTACCTTATGTTCCCGATTTGCCTTTTGATTCTCCTCTTGACTCAGTACTATGGTACGGAGTGTATATTTTACACAGGAGGCAATGAAGTGGGCGATATGACAATAGGTGAACTAGCGAGGCAGAGCGGTGTCGGGATTGAAACAATCCGTTTTTATGAGCGCAGGGGCCTTATCGAGAAGCCTGAGCGTCCGGAATCTGGCTTCCGCAAATATGCACCAGAGATCGTTTCCCGAGTGCGGTTTATCAGGAGGGCTAAAGAGCTCGGAT
>JAUVQV010000097.1 GCA_030597995.1 Candidatus Rokuibacteriota bacterium | reverse complement strand
CAGGAGGGCCAGGGGGCCGGTGTCCCCGAGGGCGAGGAGCTTTTCAATGAAACCCTTTTTCTCGAAGTGGGCCTTGGCCACGAGCTCCATCAAATCCGAGAGCTTGGTAAAGAGGCTGGTGTTGTCCTGCCGGCTGGTGTACGCCACCCGGGGCAGGTTGAGAGACACATTCTGGAGGGCGGTGTAGCGCATCTTCCAGGGCGTCTTCGCGTCTTCCAGGTCACTGGCCTCGAGCTTGAAAGAGAGCCGGCAGCACTCCGAGATTTTAGCCGTGTCGCCGCGGTCGAAGACAAAATAGGTGTTCCCCTTCTCGGCGGCGACTCCGCAGATATGCCGCAGGAAATCCTCATGGCCGGGAGTTCTGAAGAGCTTCTCGGTAATGTGGACCAGGGGCTTGGGAAAGAAGAAAGGCCGCCCCGAACCGTCTCCCTCCCGGTAGACGTCGAAGAGCGCCCAGACGAATTTCTGCGCCTCGGACTGGTAATCGGCATAGGTCTTCCCGGTGTACTCCCCTCCCGGCCCGATCGCAGGTACGGACTCGAAGTGCTTCGGCACCTCCCAGTAAAGGTTGATATCCGAAAAGATGGCCTGCCCGCCGCGGGCTACGGCCTGTTGCGAGTACTCGAAGATCAGGATCTGGGCAAGCTGCTTTATTTCGCGATCCGACATCCCCACCAGGTAAGGGGCAAAGAAGAGGTTGACCGCATCCCAGCCGATGGCGCCGGCGAAGTGGCTCTGAAGAGCGGCGGAGAACTTCACCATGTGGGCCAGCAGGACTTCGGGGTGTTTCGCCGGCTTGGCGATGGAGAGGGCATGCGGCAGGTTGAGCCCGAACTTTTTCACATATTCCAGCGACTGTCCGGAACAGTACGGGCGATCGACGAAGCCCAGGTCATGCAGATGTATTTCTCCCCGGATGTGGGCATCGGCCACATCCTGGGAGAAGACCTGCAGGAGGGCGTACTCTTTCTTTATGTTCTCCGCGAGCGTGAGGTTGGTGGCCTCGGGTCCGTGCGGGACGTTGGCGTTTTCCTTGTTTGGAGCCAGAATAAGCTGCTCCACATCCCAGAGGGGCATTCCCAGACGGGTGTGCAGGCGGCGGGCCTTCTCCAGACCGTACTCCACGAGCTTGGCATCCACCAGCTCGCGGATCAGGGGTGCCGTCAGGACCTTGGTCCGGAACGCCAGAATCTCTTCTTCCACCTCCCGGCTGATCCGGTCTGCGGTCTCGACTTCTATATGCGTTTCTCGAACCAGGGCCTCCACGATCCGCTGGCGGTTCCAGTCCACCATGCCGTCGGCGGAGGTCCGCACAAACAACGCACTGTCCGTAGTCTCCTCGGCTACCTGACGATACTCCTCCTGATCCAAGACCTTCACTTCTATCCCCATTCCCATGCCTCCCTCAGCTAAAACGTTAAAAAAAAACGAAACCCGCCACAACTCTGCCCAGCCTGTATCTTGTGTAAGAATGGAGGTTATTGCACTAGATCTTGTGTGTCAAGTCTTTTTTTTCGCCTTCAGAATCGCCCTCGTCGCAAGGGTCCCCTCAATCCCGTTCAACTTCTTGTTTTTCAAGGAAATATTTGTTAGTTATTCAAAATCAATGAGTTCAACAAATAATCTAACACCAAAAATTCACGATACTTCCATAACTAATTGTAATAATTGATTAATATATAATTGCACGAAAAACGCTCTGTATTTTGCCGGACGGAAAAGATCCTCGTGAATAACCGGATTGAAGTGCCGCCGGAGGGCGGGCCTCCTACTTTGTCCCGGTCAGGAAAAAAGTCAGCGCCCCTAAATCTTCAGCCAGGTCCACGTTCCTGATCTTGACCCCCGGCTTTCCCTCAAGCTTCACGGGAGCCAGATTGAGGATCGCCCGGATACCTGACTCGATCAAGGAATTCAGCACTTCCTGGGCGGCAGTGGCGGGGACGGCCACGATGGCAATCTTTATCCCCTTGGCGCGGACCACCTCCCGAAACTCCTCCAGGGGGCGAACATTGTGCTCGGTACGGATCTCTTCCGGCAAGGACTCCGGACTCCTGTCGAAGACCGCGGTGATCACAAACCCATAGTCCCGAAAGCCGCTGTAATTCAAAAGGGCCGATCCCAGGTGTCCGGCACCCACCATGGCCACTTCCCAGACTCCGGACAGTCCGAGCGCCCTCCTGAGATCAACGGACAGGTCCTTCACGTAGTACCCCACCCCACGGACTCCCAACTCCCCGAAATACGCAAAGTCCTTTCGGACCTGAGCCGCCTTGAACCCGCACTTTCGAGAAAGGGCGTGTGAGGAGACCACCTGGACCCCATCTCGGTGGAGCTGAGAGACATACCGCAGGTATACCAGCAGCCTCTGAACCGTGGCCTCAGGAATCCTGCTCTTTCGAGAGTACATTCCGCTCCCCCCGCTCCGCCACCCTCTCCCTGCGCCCGCGCCACCGGCCACCCGGAGCAGTTCGGGCACTTCGCGCGGTAGAACCGCCATTCACGGCAAAAGATCCCTCATCTCCCGGACCGCCCTCTCCAAGCCCACCAGGACAGCTCGGGAAACAATGCTGTGGCCGATATTGCATTCCTCGATCTCCCGGATCTCCCGGACCAGAAAGATGTTGTGATAATTGAGTCCATGACCGGCATGAACCCGCAGTCCGTGCTCGGCTCCGAGCCTGGCCGCGTCCGCGATCTTTTCCAGCTCCCCCTGCACTCCGGGTCCTCGAGCCTCGGAAAAGCGGCCGGTGTTGATCTCGATCGCTTCCGCCCCCACCTTCCGGCTGGCCAGCACCTGCGGCGGTTCGGGATCGATAAACAGAGCGACTCGAATCCCCCCTTCCTGCAGGCGTGAGATCACGCGAGCCAGAGGCTTGGCCAGGCGCTTCACATTCAAGCCGCCTTCGGTGGTGATTTCCTCTCTCTTTTCCGGAACCAGGGTGGCCAGCTCCGGTCGAATCCGAGTGGCGATGCGCACCATCTCCGCAACCGGCGCCATCTCCATGTCCAGGCTGGTCTGCACCACTTGCCGGAGAAGTTCCAGGTCCCGATCCTGAATGTGCCTTCGGTCCTCCCGAAGGTGGACTGTGATTTGATCCGCACCGCCGAGCTCAGCCAGCATCGCCCCGTGCAGCGGATCCGGCTCCCGACCGCGCCGCGCCTGTCGCAGCGTCGCGACGTGGTCGATATTCACTCCCAGCCTGATCCGTCTCACCTTTTTTTCTCGGGCACGACACGCTTTCTGGAGGTCGTGTTTCCTTTCCGCCCGCCTCCTCTCTTCCGGGAAATTTTTCCGTCCCCGAGACTTTTCGTAACCACCCGGCAGATCCTCCGGGCCAGAGTGGTGATTTCGCGGCGGTCCGGCCCTTCCACCATCACCCGAACTTTAGGTTCGGTCCCCGAGTACCTCACGAGAACTCGACCCCGGTCCCGCAGCGTATTGCTGGCCTTTTGAATGGTCTCCTGAATTTCCGGAACCCGGTCCAGGGCGCTCCGGGTCGCTACTGCAACATTCACCAGCACCTGGGGAAGTCTAGTCATCCGCGCCGCCAGGCGGGAGAGAGGCCGCCCGGACTGCTTCATGACCGCCAGGACCTGGAGAGCGGTGATGATGCCGTCCCCTGTGGTCTGCTGGTCGAGGAAGACTATGTGCCCGGACTGCTCGCCACCGAGGTTGTATCCCGTCCTTCGCATCTCTTCCACGACGTAGCGGTCACCGACCGGAGTCCGAAGGAGCCGTATCCCGGCCTGCTCGAGGGTCAACTCCAGCCCGTAGTTGCTCATCACGGTGGCCACGACACCATTCCCGGCCAATTCGCCCCTTTCCTTGAGGGCCAGAGCACAGAGGGCGAGGATCTGGTCACCGTCCACCAGCCTCCCCCGTTCGTCGGCCATGAGGACGCGGTCGCCGTCACCGTCATGAGTGAGACCGACCTGGGCCGAGCATTTACGGACCGCGGCGCTGACGACTTCCGGGTGCATTGAGCCGCAGTTGCGATTGATGTTCCTGCCGTCAGGCTGACAGTTGAGTGCGATCACTTCCGCCCCCAACTCCTGAAGCACCTGAGGAGAGACCTTGTAGTTCGCCCCGTTGGCACAGTCGACCACCACCCTCATTCCTTCCAGGGTGCACTCCCGGGGGAAGCTGTTCTTGACAAACTCGATGTACCTCCCGAGGGCGTCGTCCACGCGAAAGGCCTTGCCGATGGCGTGCGCCGTGGGCCGGATATGGTCAATCCGTCCCGTGAACACCAGGTCCTCGATTTCGTTCTCGAGGCGGTCGGGAAGCTTGAACCCGTCACGGGAAAAGAATTTTATCCCGTTGTCTTCGAACGGGTTGTGCGAAGCCGATATGACCACGCCGGCGTCGGCACGAAGGCTGCGGGTCATGAAGGCGATCCCCGGGGTGGGGAGCGGGCCGACCAGCATCACGTCCACCCCCATGGAGCAAATCCCTGAGGTCAGCGCACTCTCCAGCATGTATCCCGAGAGGCGGGTATCTTTCCCGATCAATACCCGGTGACGGCGGCGGCTGTTCCTGAATACATGCGCGCAGGCCCGGCCCAGCTTCAGGGCAGTCTCGGAATTCATTGGTTTGAGGTTCGCCTTCCCCCGGATTCCGTCGGTCCCGAATATCCTTTGTGTCATCTGGTCTTTGCCTTCTCTTTCTTCCTGGACTCTGTCGCCGCTTTGACCTTCACCTGCACCGGCTCCAGAGAGAGTACGGTCAACTCGGGCGGGACCTCCACCGACAGTGAGAAGCTCGACGCCTCCTCGCCCGAGGACTCCCAGTCTACCCGGACCCGAACCTGCTCCTTCGTCAGCCCCTGCACCAGACGGTAGCTGCCGCGAACCACGATCACGGCCTGCGACGGCTCCACCTGGACCGGCCTCTCCCCCAGCTCGATCGGTATCCCGGGGATGGTTCGCTCCAGCTGCATCTCCTCGATCTCAACCACCACATCGGTGGGACCGAGCTGGAGCACGCGGACGTCGTCACCCGGCTGGACGAACTCCGCCCGAATCTGCACTTTTCCCTTCTGCTGGCCGGTAATGTCCACCGGAAGCGTTTCTACTTTCTTGATGGATTCCAGGCGGTCGGGCGGCCCCACCACCTCCACCTGGCGAGGCATGACGGTGATTTTCTTCACCGCGAACCCTTTCGCCGGTTTTCCCACGGTCTTCACCTTTATCGGCACCGGTATCTTGGCCAGGAACTTGATGTCCAGGTAGGGAGGGTAGAT